>CAZSWX010000272.1:0-3709 GCA_964610865.1 uncultured Enterobacteriaceae bacterium | reverse complement strand
GGTTGCGCTATTGAATATGCAGGTCAAGCTATACGCGACCTTTCCATGGAAGGGCGTATGACAGTCTGCAACATGACTATCGAGGGGGGGGCGCGCTGCGGTCTTATTGCCCCGGATGAAACTACTTTCGAATATATTAAAGGCCGTCCTATGTCGCCAAAAGGCGCCCAGTGGGAAGTTGCTGTCAACTACTGGAAAACCCTGCCATCAGATAAAAATGCGCCATTTGATAAAGAAGTCACTCTTAACATTAACGATATCGTTCCGCAGGTCACCTGGGGCACTAGCCCAGAAGACGTCGCCCCTATCACAGGCAAAGTACCCAACCCTTCTGATTTCGAGGACGAACTTAAGCAAGAGGCTGCTCAAGAGGCCATCAATTATATGGGCCTAACCGCCGGCATGCCCATGTCTGATATTACTATCAACAAAGCTTTCATCGGTTCCTGTACAAATGGCCGTATCGAGGATATTCGCGCCACCGCAGAAGTGGCTAAAGGCCGTAAAGTTGCAGATGGCGTTACTGCGCTAGTAGTACCGGGTTCAGGCCTCGTTAAGGAACAAGCGGAGGAAGAAGGTTTAGATAGAATACTGCTTGAAGCGGGCTTCGAATGGCGGGAGCCTGGTTGTTCCATGTGTCTTGCCATGAACGATGACAAACTAGAGCCAGGTGAACGCTGCGCATCCACGTCCAACCGCAATTTCAAGGGTCGTCAAGGTTTTAAGGGCCGCACACACTTGGTTAGCCCTGCAATGGCTGCTGCTGCTGCCATTAGCGGCCACTTGATCGACGTTCGGCATTTATAGGATAGGAGCAAGAAATGGAAAAATTTAATATCCTAACCGGCGTGGCTGCCCCAATGAATAAGATCAATGTCGATACCGACATGATTATTCCAAAACAATTCCTCAAGACCATAGTGCGCGCCGGCCTTGGAAAACACCTGTTCGACGAAATGCGTTACGACCGCGCCGGCAATGAAATTCAGGATTTTGTGCTCAATAGGTCCGCCTATCGGAATGCACAAATCCTAGTGGCTGGAGATAATTTTGGTTGCGGCTCTTCGCGGGAGCACGCGCCTTGGGCTTTGCTGGACTTTGGAATTCGCTGTGTCATCTCAACCAGTTTCGCCGACATCTTTTACAATAACTGTTTCAAGAACGGAATTCTGCCAGTTAAAGTCTCCAAGGAAGACTTAGATACGCTTATGGATAACGCTGAGCGAGGTGCCAATGCAACTCTAACGGTCAATCTGGTGAGCCAAACTATTTCCGGTCCTGACGGTGATGAGATCTCATTCGAAATCGACACTTTTAAGAAGCATTGCCTAATCAATGGACTGGACGACATTGGGCTCAGCATGGAAAAGAAAGACCAAATTGAAAGCTATGAGGACAAAATAAAAACATCCCAGCCCTGGCTATTTGCCACCACCTAACGCCTGAAAGGAATATAAAAAATATGCCCTCCAATAAGAAACTACTATTCCTACCGGGTGATGGGATTGGACCGGAAGTTATGGGCGAAGTACGACGCGTTATTGATTGGCTGGACCGGCGTCGCCATATATCTTTTGATGTCGATGAGGATCTGGTTGGAGGAGCCGCCATCGATGCTAATGGAACGTCTCTCACTGACAAAACACTCGAAAAAGCGATAAATGCCGACGCCGTGCTACTAGGAGCTGTAGGCGGCCCAAAATGGGATAACGTAGCACGCGATATAAGACCGGAAGCTGGTCTCTTAAACCTTCGCAAGGAAATGGATCTTTTCGCAAACCTTCGTCCCGCAACGGTTTTGCCTGCACTTGCTGAGGCTTCCAGCCTAAAAGAAGATCTGGTTTCTGGCCTCGATATTCTTATCCTCCGCGAACTAACTTCCGGGGTCTATTTCGGCGAACCGCGCGGTATCACCGAAAAATCAGATGGTACGGCTGAAGCCTTAGACAGCCAGCGCTATACATCGCAAGAGATTGAGCGTGTTTTGCGTATAGGTTTTGAACTGGCCGGCAAGCGAAATAAGAAAATTCACTCAGTCGACAAGGCGAATGTCATGGAGACCGGTGTATTGTGGCGACGTATCGCTAACGATGTTAGTGCGGATTTTTCCGACATTGAGTTGCACCACATGTATGCCGATAATTGTGCTATGCAGTTAGTCCGGCAACCTAAACAGTTCGACGTCATCGTTACCGATAACCTTTTTGGCGATATACTCTCGGACTGCGCCGCCATGCTAACAGGCTCCTTGGGAATGCTCCCGTCCGCTAGCTTAGGCGCCAAAGATGGAGATGGTCGACGCATGGCCCTTTATGAGCCGGTACATGGGTCTGCACCGGACATCGCCGGTGAGGACAAGGCGAACCCGCTTGCCACCCTACAATCCTTTGCCATGATGCTCCGCTACAGTTTCGATGATGTAGAAAATGCACAACTTATTGAGCAAGCAACGATGAATGTGCTAGAGCGCGGTTTTCGGACATCAGATATTATGCAAATTGGCAAGGAACTGGTTTCTTGTACCCGTATGGGAAAAGCTCTATGCGAGGAATTAGATAAGTTAGCAGCCTAACACCTAGTTCGGTTCCTTCTTGCATTTAGCCTTGCACCAGCGTAAGTCTCCCCGCGCTAAGGTGATGGAGAAAACACCATGATCCATTTAGTTGAAAAAATTATAGAGACAAAATCTACCTCGTAGAAGCGGGCGATTTTCTGTTGTTTAAACGAAACGGTCCGCAAGTTAAGCGGGCCGTTTGCCGTTATTGGGGCCATCAGAAAGTAATTGGTCGATCCAACAACTAGGGAGAAAATTATGGGTTATAGAGTAGCGGTCGTAGGCGCGACGGGTAACGTAGGTCGAGAGCTTCTATCAATTTTAGCAGAGCGAAATTTTCAAGCAGATACGATAGTGGCTCTAGCTTCGTCAAGATCCGTCGGCATGGAAGTTTCGTACGGAGAGAATGACACCCTTAGCGTTCAGAACCTTGAAGACTATGATTTCACAGATACTGATATTGTATTATCATCGCCCGGAGCCAAAGTTAGCGCTCAGTTTGCCCCAAAAGCGGTTGCAGCCGGTGCAATTGTTATCGATAACTCCTCGCAGTTCCGATTGGATCCAGACGTACCGCTGATAGTACCAGAAGTGAACCAGGAAGCTATCGCCGGCTATATTAAACGCGGCATCATCGCCAACCCAAATTGCTCAACCATTCAAATGGTTGCAGCCTTGAAGCCTTTGCACGACTTCGCATCTATAAAACGAATCGTGGTCGCCACCTACCAGTCCGTTTCTGGGGGAGGAAAGCAAGCGATGGATGAGCTTTTTAATCAAACACGTGGCATTTTTGTTAATGAACCAACAGAGTCCCATCGCCAAAATTTCACTAAACAGATTGCATTCAATGTCATACCACACATCGATATGTTTATGGATGATGGATCGACCAAGGAAGAATGGAAGATGGTAGCCGAGACAAAAAAAATTCTTTCTCCAAGCATAGCTGTGACTGCGACCTGCGTGCGCTGTCCCGTTTTCATTGGTCATGCGGAAGCTATAAATATTGAGTTTGAACATCCAATCTCTGAAGAAGAAGCCCGTGCAGAGTTAAGCGCTACTCCAGGCATCACTGTGGTTGATCAAAGAATTGACGAGGGCTACGTCACACCGCAAGAATGCGCTGGTGAAGATCCAATCTACGTTAGTCGC
>CAZSWX010000271.1:0-3714 GCA_964610865.1 uncultured Enterobacteriaceae bacterium | reverse complement strand
GCGCGTTCTGGTGTGTCTGTTCGCGGTCGAATATACTTAGTTGCTTGGATCGCATCGCGAGGAGGGCACATCCTGTAACACCATGCAGTACCCGGCACAAACCCCACCATTGAGATCCAGAAAGGACGATCGCAATAGGCGGCAATGAATTCTTCTTTTGATTCGTAGCCGTTAAGTCGCATCAAGTATTCCAGGTTGGATACAGAGGGGTCTTGATGTCGATCGGAAAAGCGCTTGGCGCATTCGTTGGTCCAGGGGTCATCAAAAAGGACCGGGATATCAACAAGGCGAGACGAAAGCGTGTCGGCAGAGACGACTTCTTTCTCTATGTCTTTTAGATAACGGATCAGTTCATCAGGATGAATTTGTTCTGGTGCAAAGTGGACTAAATAGGAGGTGTTGGCCGGGCACACTTCTATTACGCCGGATAGCTGCCTTTGTTCGATTTCACGGCAGATTGCAAGCAGTCGAAAATTAACGGTGAGGTCCATCGACTCGCTGAAGACGACGAGCAAATATTCATCTCCTCCATACTCGTAACGGGTGTTTTTCATTTGTTGCTCAAGCACTTTCGGTCGCCGTTCAGGTGATATGCTGGCGATGAATTAGTTTCCCATACATTTCTCTAAACGTGGGGAGTCTCTCTGGTGTCCTGGAAATTCAATCCTTGTGGATGGCACTTCGCACCCTGACTTTTTCGTTCGCCAACGCCGAATGAAGTTCCTCGAGTACTTCGGGAGCGTTTACAACGTCGCCGTGAACGCAAACGCTTTCAGCGTCGATGTCTATTGCGTCTCCATTGTCGGCTACTGTTTTGCCTTCGAGAACGATCCGCAGCACTAATTCTACAATTTCCTGTACATTTTCAGTTCCGTAGGAACGTTTGACAGTAATTGCTCCGCTCTCATCATAATTGAGGCCCGGATAAAACTCCTTGACGACGCGAAATCCCATACTTTCGGCGGTCGAAATAAGTGGAAAGTGGGGCAATGCCGGTAAATATATGACAAGGTCAGGGTCGATCCGCTGAAAACCCTCCAGAATCGCGCGTGCGTTGGCCTCGGATTCCAAGCCCCAAGAAAAAAATGCTCCGTGTGGCTTTCCCGCCCTTAGTTTTAAGCCGTGCATTTCACAGAAAGCTTTCAGTGCTCCGGCTTGGTAAACGACATAGTTGGTTGCCTCATCGCGTGAGATGTTCATCAAGCGTCTGCCGAACCCCTGGAGGTCGGGAAAACCAGGATGGGCGCCGACTGTTACATCGAACGTTTTCGCCCATTCCACCGTTTGTGCCATCCAATTGGGATCGCCAGCATGGAAACCGCACGCGATGTTCGCATGGGAAATCTTTTCCATAACGGCTTGAGGATTCCCCAGCACGAAGTTCCCGAATGACTCGCCCATGTCGCTGTTCAGATCAATACCCGTAGATTTTCGTTGGCTCATTGAAATTTTCCCTTATTGATTTGTAAAATGTGGCATAACCTCTTTACTAAAAAGACGCATTGCTCTCAAACTTTTACCGTGGTCCGCCCCCGGGTAGTGCATCCAGCAAATCAGATAATCCATCCCGATCTTGCGCTGATACATCTCGATCTCTCTGATGCAATGGTCTGGGTCTCCTATTATAAATCGTTCGCGATGAGTATCGAATGTTACCGTTTCTGGAGTTGTAACAACATTACCAGCATCGTCGCGCAACGGACGGACATTTGCCCATTTCCCGTACATGCCACCGTGAATGTACATTATTCCGTTGCGAGCTTCTTCCTCGGCCTGAGCTGTAGTTTCCGCTACGTAGACCTCTCGGATCACTGGCGTAATCAAGGCCGATTTTTTGAAACACTCGAGTTGGTTATGGTAAAGGCGAAAATGTTCAGTTAATTCGTTGACATGATGCCGAGGTGACGCTACGAGAGCCGTGCCCCACTCGGCCGCCCGTCGGACACCTCCCGGTGTCGACGCACCGACCCAGATTGGCGGGTGAGGCTTTTGAAACGGCTTCGGTGTGACATTTAAGTTCTCCACGTTGTAGTATTTTCCTGCGAGCGAAAATCCGGTCGTCGTCCAACTCTTGATTAGTATATCGAGTTGTTCTTCCATCCGCTGTTCGCGACCCTGTCGCTTTTCTTCGTATCCGGCATACTCCTCGGGTCGGTACCCCGTAGCCACTCCGAATATGAAGCGACCTTGCGATATGTGGTCCAAAACGGCTACATCTTCAGCCGTTTGAATGGGCCGATGGAGGGGGAGCAGATACATGCTCGTGCCAATCTTTATCGAAGAGGTCCGGGCCGCCATGGCGGCCGCCGTTACCAAAAGCGACGGGCACATACCGTCCTCCATGAAATGGTGCTCGACAAGCCAGGCCGAGTCGAAACCGATCTCTTCTGCCAGTTCGACTTGTTCTAGCATTTCTTTATAAAGTACCCCATGGTTAGGGGGGGAACCTGCTGGGGCCTGCATGGAGAATGGACCGATGCCAAATCGCATTCTGGGCTCCTTAACCTCTAATCGGATTAGAAGAAATTATTGCGCTGCTAAGACGGACTGTCAATGTTCGGGCTATTGAATTTTCTGCCGGGCTTGCAGTCGGCAATACAACGTGAAATTGCATACCGCGGGTGGTTCGGCTGACAGAACCAAAGGGACAGGGCTTACACTGTACCGATATTTTGCCGTCCGGGCGGGACGATTTGAATCGGCTGCCTCTGACCGGTCATTCCTTATTGTGTTGTGTCCTGAACCACTCTAACTCGGATGACAGACTTCGGTCTGGTACGTTAATTAGGGAGGTTGCCACGGCGAAAATAGGAATCGACGCACGGGTCCTCTCTGAGTCGAGACCCATGGGAGTTGCTCGGTACATGACCTCTCTGCTTTCGGGTCTCTCGGAAATTGGTCCCCAGCACGAGTATATACTCTACTCCGATAGGCCCGACCGACACACGCGTGGATTTTTGGCTGAACCCTTCTACAAAAAATGCATAGGCGATTTGCCCTTATTGAGGAGTCCTATAATTTGGCAACAATTGGTTTTGCCGGCCGTGGTCTGGCGTGATGGAATAGACGTATTAGTGTCCCCTTACTATTGCGGACCTATATACTCCCCGGTACCCCACGTCGTTTTTTTGTACGATGTTTCGTTCGTGGAATATCCGGAAGATTTTCCGAAATGGCCGAAGTTCAAACCGAAACTGCTGGCCCGTCCATCTTGCGGAACCGCTGATCTTGTAGTGACGATATCGGAGTTTTCACAGTCTGAGATCGTCCGACATTTCGGACTTCCTCGTCGTAAGGTGGCGATCGTTCGGCCGGGTAATGACCTCAAGCGCACGATAGATCCTTCTTCCCGAAGCGCGTCCACGGTCTTTCGCGAGTTAGGGGAAACTCCTTTTTTTCTGTTTGTCGGTACGTTGCTTCCTCGCCGGCAGGTAGGCCGGGTTCTCGAAGCGCTTTCAATGCTACCGAGTAAATACCACTTTGTAGTTGTAGGAGACGACGATGAAGATCGACGACGTATGCTAAATCAGAAAGGACGGAGTTTCGGTTTGGCAGATAGGATGCATGTATTGGGACATATTTCTGACTATGAACTTGAAGAAGCTTATGCGGGTGCTAGCGCTCTAATTTCCCCCTCTATTTATGAAGGATTTGGTTTACCTCTCTTGGAGGCAATGGTACGTCGTGTCCCGATCATAGTCTGGGATATTCCCA
>CAZSWX010000270.1:0-3714 GCA_964610865.1 uncultured Enterobacteriaceae bacterium | reverse complement strand
CGCTGCTTCCGTGCGTCAATAGCATACCCTATAACCCGGGAACGCTTTCGTATGCGCTCCTCGTCGTATACAGCGAGAACATTTTGCACTCCGCCCGCACGAACGCCGAGCACCGACGACCGACGGTGAAATCCCATGTTTACCGTGACACGCCAGTCCTGACTGGTATTCGCAAATGATCCATGCAGCAATTGTCGGTTAGAGATGACAACGTCACCGGGCCCGCAAATCATCGGGACAGCGTCGGGCAAACGTTCTGTCCCACAATCGCGCACTAGCCTTTCTATGTCAATTTTGCCTGCCTTATGAGTCCCAGGTACGACCCACACTCCATTGGCGGGCGTGGATCCGTACAACTGTGCCATTAGGTTAAACCCATGCATCCCATGATCCCAATTAGGGTTGTCCCAATGCGTAGTACCGTCCTGATGCCATGCAACGGAGGCGCCTTTGCCTGGTTCTTTAACGAACAGTGCGTCCGAGAACGGAGTAAAGTCCTGACCGTTGATCGCCTCGACCACGCGTAACAGTTGCGGATGCCCGTACAGTCGGAGGCTCGCCTCGGAGAATTGCAGTGACCCGATGATTAAATACACCACCTCGGCAGGCAACCCTGAAGGAACCGCAGGTTCCCACATCTTGACCGGGTGCCTACCGTTAGCAATGTCTGTACCCCCGAAGGGATCTCCCAACGGCTTCGACCAAAAAAGGGTAGGCGCCTGGCAGTCGGCCGCCAATGCGGGTCGCCCATGCTGGTCTAGACGAGCCCCTCGCTTTGCGGGCAGCCGCTCCATTATATCAAAAAGATCCGTTTCGATGTCCACTAATTCATTCTCTTTGACGACGCCCTCGAACACGTAGAATCCATACTCTGAGTACGCCTCAAGAATATCGGGATGAAGGCTTCCTCCCGGACCGAAGCGAATTTCCCCTCTATTCGGAATGGCATGGGCTCTGATCGCTCCTTCTTGCAGGTACTCGGTCATAGCCTGCTGATGTTTACCGTAGTCACCCGTCACCGTTGTTCCCTGTTCCCTTGTCGCCATCCTTCTGCCTCCATCTATATTCTTGTAGCCACCATACACCCTTCCTGTCAGCCCACACCACCGAGGATTGCCACCCGCTGGACAATGGGTTCAACTGATCAGTTCGGTGTCCACGCCACTGCCCTTACTTCGCCGAACTCCCTTTCCGATTTCTGCCAAGATACTCCCGCGTCATGACTAGTATATATATATCCATGGATACTGTTGGCGACGATATAATTCGGATCCGCTGCATTAGTGGCAAACCAATAGATCGTCGAGTTTGGGGTTGTTGGTAAAGAGACAGACTTCCAAGTGGTACCGCCGTCGCTTGTCCGCTGAATTGCGCCGACCTTCCCAGGAATGAAGTCACCGTTCCCAACGAAAATGACTTCCGAATCGTCGGCCTTCACAGCCACTCCCCGGCAATATGAAATACCCCGGTCAGAGAAGCGCGGAAATCCGTGCAAGGACCAATTCGCGCCGTCGTCTGTGCTCGTCCAAATCCCGTCCGGCGTGGTGACTAGCAACTTGGACTCGGCCCCGATAGCAATTGCGATTCCATGTATATCCTGATTCAGCTCATTCTCACCCAGAGGAGGCATCCGTTCCCACGTGACACCATTGTCTCTGCTCCGGTACAATCCGTCTATTTCAACCCCTATCCAGATCGTCGCATGATTTCGGGGGTCATACAGTATGTTCGTTACTTTCGGGGCACCAGCCAGACACCGATCCACAATACCGACGTCGACCTCGTTCCAATTTTTTCCACCGTCACATGTTCTGAACACGCCGGGCTGTTTTATACCCACCATGATTGTTTCCGGGTCATCCGGATGCACCGCAACAGACCAGATTTGTTTATCTGTGAAGGGAGATTCTATTAGGTCCCAACTGGCACCCTTGTCTTGGCTTTTATAGAGCCCAACTTCGGACCCTGCGTAGAGAGTATTGGTGTCGTGCGGCGAAGTCACTAAGGATCGTATCTGTACTTCGCCAGGCTCCGCCGAAAACGGAAGATTCATTTTGCTCCGTCGCCAACGGGAGCCACCGTCCGAACTGTACCATACGCCCGCTCCGACGGTCCCAACACAAACCGTATGTCCATTATCCATCTTTTCCTCCTACAGCAAATGGGCATTTCCCGAATACCATCCTTCTTCCCCGAAACAAAGACAATCGCAAATCCAACACACACTTTTACAGCGATACGCCGGCGCCACCTTTACACACATATACGCCGAGACGTTGACAGCCTGCTTTCTGTACGCGACGAAAGAAGACTAAGAATCAGACCCTAGACCACGGCGGGTCCACCATAGCCATAGATTACCGAGCAATTATACAAACGAATCGATAAACGTGGTATTCCTCTTGTTCAAATTAAGGAGCCAACAATGGAATCGAACTCCCGAATCGATGTATATCTGGTCTGCAACGCCAAATACCACGACACAAATTTTGCTCGACTCGAGCTGCTCAAGTTGTTAGCTGAACACGAGGACGTGGTCGTGCGCGTTGGTGAAAACTATTCTGACTCATCCGCTATCCTAAACTCAGTCCTCCTGGTCACTTATACCTGTGACTTGTGCCCAACCGAACAAGAGCTGAACACACTGCAACAGTTTCTCAGGGATGGAGGCCGCTGGTTAGCCCTGCACGGTACCAGTGCAATGTTAGAATTTGTCGGTGACCCTATAGAAACAGACGCAGTCACAATTCCCGGAAAAGTGAGTACGCCACGAAAAGCGCCGTCACTCTGTCACATGCTTGGCAACCATTTCGTGTCCCACCCTCCCATTCAACGTATCCGCGTGACCGTAAGCGACACCGAACACCCGCTCGTCCGCGGTATCGCACCGTTCGAAGTCTTCGACGAACCCTATTATTGTGAATTTGAGGGACAAATTCATACACTTTTGGAGTCTCGATATACCGCAAAGGCGGAAGGATACGTGATTGAGGAACTGAAGGACGACGCGCCACGGCCACAACTCTATTTACACCCGTACGGCGGCGGAGAGGTATTATATTGCACGCTGGGCCACTGCCGTGGCAAATACGACATGCAACCGCTTATGCCGGTGTGCAGCATTGAACGGTGCTCCTGGGAATCGCCCGTATACTACGAAATCTTACGACGCAGCATCCTGTGGGGGACACACCGACTCGGCCACTAAAATCGCGCTCAGGGGGGGGGTGGCCTAGTGTTTTCCGCGATGGTGCACTAGGCTAGACCAAATGAAGGGCACGAGCCAGGAAATTAACCAAACGTCGCTCATCCGAAAAATACAGAAGCTTCTCCAATTGAGCCGAGACGACGCCGCTACGGAACACGAGGCGGCTCTTGCTGCAGCAAAAGTCCACGAACTCTTGGCATCATACAACTTGTCCCTGGCAGAAGTCGAGGAGCATGTCGCGACCGAGACCTCGCACCGAAACCAGGACATGAAAGTCGAGGGCTGGAACAGCCGGAGACTTTTGCCTTGGGAGCGGCTGCTTTGGCTCGCGACCTGCAAACTGTATTTTTGCTGCTCGACTCTTTCGGTCGGCCGGTCATTCATTATCGGCCGTGCGCACAATGTAATCGTCGCGAAGGAAATGCTCACGTACCTAATAGAAACGGTACGGCGACTCCGAAAGGCACACTACGGGAAAGGAAGACGGTTTCTTGATTCGTTCGCGT
>CAZSWX010000269.1:0-3732 GCA_964610865.1 uncultured Enterobacteriaceae bacterium | reverse complement strand
CACTCGGACAACTTCAACTTTCTGGCCCACCGCCACCTCCTGATCGCACTCGGCCGTCCAATACTCCCCGTGCAACCAGACACTTCCCCGCGGGGACAAAGGCTTGTACACCCGACCAACCTGGCCCATGAGTGATTCTTCCCCGTGGGCGGACGGACGTCTCCATGCACTTACCGCCAAAGATCCTACCAACAGCATAAAGATACCCATCGCTAAAGACGCGGATAGCACGATGCTTATATCCACCTGCATTTCAGAGTCGGGCGTATCAAAAAGAAAAAGCGATCCGAAAATGAAGGCCCCGATCCCGAACGCCCCAACGATTCCGAAACTAGGTAAGAACATTTCAGCGACAAGAAGAAGAAGTCCTGCACCTATAAGAAGTAGCCCAGTGTAATTTATAGGTAGTACCTGAAAAGCGGTGAGGGCGAGAATTAGACATATGCCTCCGGCAAGGCCCGGAAACAGAAGGCCCGGGTTGGCAAATTCGAGATAAATTCCGAGCATGCCAGCCATCATCAGCAAATACGCGACGTTAGGATGCGCAAGAATATTCAGCACTCTGTGCTTCAGTCTCATTTCTATCGTTACTATGCGAAACCTTCCGTTAGGCAGCTTAGCAGACTCAAAATCCAATCTGACATTGTCGGCCTGCACCTCAATTTCCTTTCCCTGTGCAGCCCGCAACAAGTCGTGAATGTCAGTAGCAACCAGGTCGACAACTTGTTTTTCCAGGGCTTCAACCTCAGTGATCGAAACGCTTTCCCGAACAGCCTTTTCCGCCCATGCGGCGTTTTTGCCGCGCCTCTGGGCAATAGACTCAATGAAAGAGGCCGCGTAGTTTTCCATCTTGCTACGCATGTCCCCTTCTATGTTCTGTCCGCCGCTCGCAACCGGGTGTGCCGCCCCAATGGTCGTTCCTGGCGCCATGACTGCAAGATGCCCCGCCAGCGTAATAAACACACCGGCCGACCCCGCGCTAGAACCACTAGGCGCGACATAAACAATCACAGGAATCGGGGCTCCTAGTATATCTTTAACAATGCTTTTTGTCGTATTCAGCAGCCCCCCTGGGGTATCCATCACAATGATCAAAGCTAGGGACTGCTCGTCATTAGCTCGTTCAATGTTCTCACGTATAAAATCGCCAACCGCTGGATTTATAGATCCCGAGATTACGATCCGCGAAACCTGCGCCGGGAAAGTTTTCGCGGAGCACTCCGCATAAAGGACGATACAACCAAACAAACAGATCAGTCCCGCCCACGGCTTCAGTGTCTTTAAGCGCCCGTTAACACACATTATTCCAACCGTCCGATCTCGCGCAACACCGCCTTTATATCCGCCCAGACTAAACGCTTCTCCTTGGGGTTGCGTAGTAAATACGCCGGATGGAAGGTAGGCATTAACTTTATTCCCTCATAGGTATGCCATCGTCCTCGCAAACGGCTAATGGGGGTCGAGTCTTTCAGCAGTGTCTGCGTCGCGAACTTCCCGAGCGCAATCACGATTTTGGGGTTTATAGCGCGCAATTGCTGAACAAGAAACGGTTCACATCTTTCTATCTCGTCAGGCTCTGGATTCCGATTGTCGGGCGGCCTACATTTGACAACGTTGACTATGTAGACGTCATCCCTCCGCATTTTCATGCCTTTCGTTATGATTTCCGTGAGCAATTTACCTGCGCGCCCTACAAAAGGCTTTCCTTCTTGATCCTCTTGCGAACCGGGAGCCTCCCCAACAAACACAACATCCGCTCCCGGATTTCCGGTGCCAAACACTATATTCTTACGCTTTTCGGAGAGACGGCAACGCTGACAATTCCCTATTTCGGACCGAATCGATTGTAGCTCCGATACAACACCTGGCACTTGGCGATTCAGTTGCTCGCTTGGCCCAGAGAGTCCACTTAGCGAAACTTTTTCGCCGCTACCCGTAGGAACAGGGAATCCCTCCACTTGCTGCCGTTTCAATTCCTTCGCGTATTCACTCAAAGAATGAACAAGACCCGGTACTACCTCTCTGTTGGATTCCGCAGCCATAGTTGCTGCAGAATATGCCTACGCTGTACGATTGACAAGCTGTGAGACAAAATACGACAAGCCATCATAATAAGAAGAGGCAGGGAGCACCGACAAAGCGGTCAGGGCCGTTTTTCCGTACTCATGTGCCAAGCACGTCGCCTCGTCCAAGACGCCAGAACCACGTATGCGGTCTAGGGCACCGTCTATTTCCTCCTGTTCCGGTGACTGTTTTTCAAAAACACGCTTCACCTCTTTGTCTCTTGCCAGTGCCAGGACAAGAGGAAGGGAAGGGTTTCCATCCCGTAGATCGGCGCCCGTAGGTTTGCCCGTTCGATTACCATCTCCGATTATGTCTAGTACGTCATCCACGATCTGGAACGCCATACCTATGTTGTAACCCGATTTGGCTAATTGTTCGATCACATTAGACGAGGCACCTGCCAGATGCGCGCCCATTCGGGCCCCTTGGGTAAACAAAGCAGCAGTCTTTCGTTGAATAATCTGCAAGTAATCTTCGCGGGTCACCCGAGGGTCATGTCTCAGTCTCCCTTGTAACACCTCGCCCTCAGTTAAACTAATACACGCGTCGGTTGCCCATTTGATCACCTTTTCTTCGAATCGGCCGAAAAGCGCGGACGCTCTACCTAAGAGCAACTCCCCAGCCCCCAAGGTCTCAGCCAGCCCGCAGCGATGCAAGGCCGACTCTTTACCACGTCGGGTCTCTGCACCGTCAATTATATCGTCATGCAAGAGCGATGCAGAGTGTATTAATTCTAACGCAGTCGCAATGTCAACAATGTCTTCGACACTCTTCCCGCCACAGGCCCGAAAAACCATGAGCGCCACAGCAGGTCTTGCCCGTTTGCCACCAGCACAGATTAAATAATGGCCTATATCGCTGAGCAACTGCTCCTCAGACCCGAGCAACTCCTCTAGCCTTTCTTCAACGTATTTCAGCTCGGTAGCGACCAGCTCTTGCGGCGAGGTTGCTCTCAACTTTGGCGGGTTCGTTTTAACTGACACGGTATACCCAAATCACGCAGCATTACCCGCGACGCGGTCACGGTTGCTAACATAATGCCAAAGGCGAGGAAAACGTCAAGGCGTCCAATTATCATAGTGAGAAACAACTTCCTTTGATCAATACCCCGATCAGGGTGAATTTCCAAACAGACCTTGCTCGTTCGACATATTCCGCAGTAGAATGAACGAAGAGACATGAAGTTAACCGAGAAGAATATCGTACTTGGTGTAACGGGGGGAATAGCCTCCTACAAAGCGGCTGAGTTAGTCAGGTTGCTCACAGGTGACGGTGCGAGCGTACGTGTCGTTATGACGACGAACGCGCAGCAATTCATCACGCCTCTCACGCTCCAAACACTAAGCGGGAACAGTGTAGCAACATCCACTTTCGATCTAACTCGAGAATCAGAGATTGGGCATATTGAATTAGCCGATGCTGCTGATCTTCTAATAATAGCGCCGGCAACTGCCAATTTCATCGCAAAGCTCGCCCACGGCATCGCGGACGATCTGCTCTCTACTATTCTGTTGGTTGCCAGCGCCCCAAAGTTGATAGCTCCAGCTATGAACGTAAAGATGTTTGAGCACCCTGCCACCCAAAACAATCTTCGACAGTTGAAAGACTATGGATATCACGTTCTGGACCCTGGAGAGGGTGAACTTGCTTGCGGATATAGCGGAAAAG
>CAZSWX010000268.1:0-3744 GCA_964610865.1 uncultured Enterobacteriaceae bacterium | reverse complement strand
AACAAGGGATATCCCATTGCATCGACCTGCGACTTGAGTGAGGCACTTGCAATCGAGAAATCCTCTATCGCAGGGATTACCGGAACACCGAGTTCGTTAACGGTCCTTCTCGCAATGATCTTATTCCCCACTGTCGACAACGATTCAGGACTAGGTCCTATAAAGGTGAGACCGGCATCTTTGACTGCCACAGCAAAAGTTCCATTTTCTGATAAGAACCCGTAGCCTGGATGCACCGCATCCGCGTTCGTTTTACGAGCAATTGCAAGTATGGCCTCAGAATTAAGATAACTCTTTACTGACTCTCCGGGGCCTACGTACACGGCCTCATCTGCAGCATGAATATGAGGAGAGGATTCATCCGCCTCCGAATATATGGCTACAGTTGCTATCCCCATCTCTCTGCAAGTCCGAGCAACTCGTGTAACGATTTCTCCTCGATTCGCTATCAATATTTTCTTAAACACATATCGTCCAATCACTATAGGCGAGAACTTGTCCTCCGTTAGCCTCCAACCACTGCTAGACTGTTACCGCCTTCTCCTCCACCTGAATCTTCTGATACTTGCGATAATCATAACCCGTTGCCATAGTCAGAAGCATCTGATCCATACCACCGCTCCGCTCACGGCGCAAAATTCTTAGTCGATCAAAATACTCTAGATAATCACTATTTATCCTTCTTTTCTCGTCTAGATGACGAAAAAACACGTTCTCCAATTGCTTCATTGTCAAACGAAACGCAGAAAACCGGAGTTCGTTCGGGAAAGCATCCCACTCGGCCAGGGACAGGGTCCGCTCAGCCTGATATCCGCTAAGCAAAGAGTTAAATCGATCGATTTGGTAGTGTTCGCCCGTATAGCAAAAAGTGTTTACCATGTTTGCTAAATCACCGATGAACTTTCCGGAGCAGATTGAATCAAAATTGAGAACACCAACGACCTTTCCCCCCCGGAACAAGAAATTTTGAGGGACAAGGTTACCGTGCACCACCCCGTTCGGCAATTTTTCTTCGCGGTACTCATTCTGGTGTGCTATTTCGTCATCTAGGACATGTAAAATATGTTTTAAATGGTCAGCGATACGAACACGCAAGTTTTTGTACGTTTTGCGTACCAGTTCAAAGCTGAATCTATCGACTACAAATTGATCATAGTTTTGTCCTAATACATGGAGCTGGCCGACCGTCTGCCCAATTTTGAATATCTGTTCGTTAGCTATCTCTGTTAGAGGAACAACTTTACCCGCTATCTTGCGAAATAGACACGCTGACTTATTATTTACAAGCTTCAGAAAATCTCCATCTTTGGTTGTTATAGGGCGTGGGCAAGGGAAGTGGTGTTTTCGCAAGAAAACCAACACATTCATCTCACATTTCAAATTGTTGGCATTTCTTTCTTCCTCCAAACGCAAAACCAATTTTTTGCCGGCGGATTCCAACTTGTATTGAACTGTAGCTGATGCCGCTTGGACCTCCTCTATCTCGGAAACACGCCCTAGCTTGTATTCCTTAATAATATTAGCCCAACTTTTCTTGTCGACGCCTAACGGAGCTGCCATAGCACTTCCCTCGATATATTAAGGGCAACATTGACCTTAATTAGCATTATCTACTTCTCATACTATCTTATACTTCTTGTTGTCAAGAAAAATTGACTGAACGTACATTCACTGTGGAGGAAAAAATGATGCATTCTCGCGCTTTTCGTCCGATAATCACACTTTCGATATCTTCGGGTATTCAATTTCACTCGGCTTTCCACCTCCCTCCATATTCCTGACAAGTGCCTCACTAAAATCTATTAGGGAGCTTAAGTTAAGTCCACTATCCATGTTCCCTGAACAGCTTAAAACTCCGCACCCACTCTTAAGCAGCTTACGTGCGCCATTTTGCTGACCAATTGAAAATTTCAGATACCCAGCTGCGAGTTGGACCAAGCCACCGACAAAGTGTTTTTCGTCGCCGACAGAATCATTCCAAATATCCTCCCATATTTCGTGAGCTTTATGGAAGTATCGGCTATTAAATGCCGTGGCTCCAGCCTTCAGCCCGACCCTGTTCAGTAACATCTTCCCTCTCTAACCTCGGTCATTGAGAGTGCGGCAATTGGGCTACCGAAGGAAACACAATTGCAATTTTTATGTCCATGACATTTGTACCTGTCGGGCCAGGACAGAACAGGTCTCCCAACTCGGAAAAGTACCTATAAGTATTGTTCTCTTCAAGAAACTGGGTTGCATTCATACCTATTCTTTCACCATTTTCCAGCGTCGTCTGAGTCACAAACGCCCCAGCGGCGTCAGTGGGGCCATCTATGCCGTCGGTCCCCGCACTTAGTAGACTCCAATTTCCTATGCCACGCAATTCACGCGCGACTATCAAAGCAAACTCCTGGTTCCGCCCGCCTTTCCCTGGCCCCCTTACGTTGACAGTGGTTTCGCCGCCGGCGATGAGACACGTCACGGCAGAACAGTCACGAATGACCTCGCGGACATGATTTGCAAATAGACGGGCGGCAGCATAAGTGTCTCCCACGATCAATTCTTCCAAATACACAGATTTTAACGCGTTGCGCCCATTTGCTTCATGAGCCGCTAGCAGCGCTTTCTTGTTGGAGCCAACAACGACATTAAACGTGCGTGAAAACACCCCATCCCCAAGCTTCGGTGTCTCGGAGAGGAGGCCTGCAGCACCAAGCGTCAATCTGTCTATTACGAGTTTAGGCAGCCGTCTTTCCAGGTTGTAATCCCGGACGACATTCAGTGCATCAACGAAAGTTGAGTTGTCAGGTGAAGTGGGCCCGGAACCTATCACGCTGGTATTATCACCGACAACATCTGACAAAATCAAAGCCGCTACACGAGCCGGCCAAGCCAGTCGCGACAGTTGCCCCCCCTTTATAACGGAAAGGTGCTTTCGTACTATGTTTACGGAACTTATATCGGCTCCCGAGTTAAGCAACTCTTGGTTTGTCTTCGCCTTGTCCATCAGAGAGATGCCTTCCGGTGGGCATACAAGTAGGCTGGACGCCCCACCTGTCAAACAAAACAGAGCGATGTCAGAGGCCCGGAGATTTGAGACCATTGCCATCATTGCCTGCGTCGCTGCGACACTTCCCGCCCGTGGGTTCGGATGTTCTCCTTCAAGAACAGAAACCCTTGGAATATCAATGCCTTGTTGGGACGGGACAATAATACAGCCGCCACGAATTCGTTTTCCAATTACGGAGGCAACAGCCGCCCCCATTGAACCTGCACCTTTGCCAGCGCCAAACAGGTGTACCCCACAATCCGACGAAAGCGAAAACGTGCGCGTCTCACCTTTTCCATCGGTTACGTCAAGTGACTGTGTACCTATCGATAGAAACTCGGTTATGAAATTTTGGGGCTGTACCGAGTTAACTGCGATTCGATACAAGTCCTGGAGCTTACTTCTGACATCTTTTTGTAACATTCGCAAAAAGCAAGTTTACTCCAAAACCAGCCCCCTCAAAGAGTGGTAATCCAACAGTTACCCATCGTCATCTAAGTCGACCATATTAGGACGATTTGGCGGATTGTTGTCCTCCGGTCGACGCTGGAAACGCGCTTCTTTTTCCCTATCTTCCTGACAAGCAACACATAGTCGGCTAAACGGCAACGCCCCTAAACGTGCCTGTGCGATTTCTTCTTCGCACTCCTCGCATATTCCGTATTCGCCATCGTCTATCCGCTCAAGAGCGTTTTCGATCGCTTGAAGTTTAC
>CAZSWX010000267.1:0-3759 GCA_964610865.1 uncultured Enterobacteriaceae bacterium | reverse complement strand
AAATGTTGTCCTCTATGCATATTCCGGCGGCGCCGGCACGTTCGTACTCTACGACGGTTCGCATGACGTTGATCGCATTACCAAAGCCATTGTCGCAATCAGCGATAACCGGGATATCCACCGCGTCGCTCATACGCCGGACCGAATCCAAGGTTTCGCTCATAGTGAGTATGTTTGCGTCGGGAAGACTGTTAACAGCCGATATTCCGAAACCACTCGCCCAGATAGCATCGAAACCCGCGGTCTCGGCCATTTTCGCAGATAATGCGTCATGCGCGCCGAGGACTAAAGCTGGTTTTGCTCTCCGGAGGAGTGCTCGTAGTCTTGTGGTCCGGACCTCGGTCACCATGGAAAAACTATAGGCGGGAGGCTGCCGCATCGCAAGTACCCGCGCTTTTTGTAGAGCCAGTGGCTAAGGAAGCGCAAGCGCTAGAAAGCAGGACGTTTTGCTTTTCTTAAAATCGAGAGCTGTCGATCGCGCAGCTGAAAGGCGAAATTTAGATTCAGTATTTCACAGAGCCGTGATGACATTCTATGAAGAATTGTACTAGCTAAGCACTTGCTATTGTCATACGCGAAATCTTAAGGGTCGGCGAAGAAATTGCGCCTCTCCTTTTTAAATCTTGTCCGACAACTTCGATATTTTTCAGCATGTCGAGTAGGTTTCCGGCTATAGTGATCTCCTCTACAGGAAATGTGAGCTCCCCGTCTTCGATCCAGATCCCGGTAGCTCCACGGGAATAGTCTCCCGTCACCGGATTTACTCCAAATCCCGAGAGTTCGGTTACGAACAAACCCGAAGGTACCGATTGAATTATCTCTCTTTTTTTCGCCGTTCCGGGCTCCAGAAAGAAGTTCGTGGTGCTGGGCGTCGGACTGTCTGCGAATGATCGACTAGCGCTTCCCGTGGATGTTGAACCTAACTTGCGAGCCGAATACGTGTCCAGAAGGTAGCTGGTCAATATTCCATCCTCGATGATCGTATTTTGACGGGTGGGCAACCCTTCACTATCAAAGGGCTTCGACCCTAGTCCGGACATTATCCTGCCGTCATCGATAAGGGAAACGCCTTTTGCTGCTACCTGTTCGCCCGATTTGTCGAGCAGAAACGAGGTTTTCCTGTACAGTGCAGCACCCGAAACGGCTGCGGCAATGTGTCGTAACAGGCTCCCCGCCATTTCGGGGTCGAATACCACGGGTGCCTCCTGAGTCTTTATGCGTTTCGCGCCAAGCCGGCGAATGGTTCGTCTTGCAGCTTCTTCGCCGATAAACTTCGGTGTTTCGAGATCCTTAAATTTGCGCTGTGCAGAGTACCAATAATCCCTTTGCATGTGTCCATCTTGGCTGGCCACTGGGACCACGCTCAGCGAGAAAGAAGTGGTGAAATAGGACCCGCAAAACCCTAAGGAATTTGCATACACTATCTCGTTAGAATCATTGTGAAATTCTGCCCCTTCGGAATTAGTGATTCTGGCATCGTGTTGTGTTGCGGCCTCCTCCGCCTCCTTGGCGAGGTCCAGCTTCTCCTGTGGAGTGAGTTGCGTTGTAGTGTCAGCGAGGTCCAAATCTGGTATCTCTAGTGCAAGGTCTTCCTTTTCCGGAAGTCCCGAAAATTTGTCCGGAGCAGTCGCCTTTGCCATAGCTACAGTCTCAGAAACGAACGATGACAAGGAGTCCGGGGAGAAGTCACTGGTGGAACTGATTGCGCTACTTTCACCGACAAATAGGCGCAGGCCAAGTCGTTTCTCTTGCGAATTTTCTATTTTTTCGACGTCTCCAAGTCGTACTCCGCCGGAAAAAGATTGGCCGCTCGCTATCAACACATCGCTTGCGGCGGCACCTTTTTTGTCAGCGAGGTTAACTAGCATTTCGGCGGTCGTTTTTAGGTCCATAATTCTCCTTAGCAGGCATGATTAGATGGAGGTTTTTTCCCTTCGGGTCCACGTGCTCCCGGGAGCAGAATGCCCGTCTACGCCTGGGTGCCTCCGACCGTTAGACCATCAATCCGAACAGTGGGAAGTCCGACGCCGACGGGGACGGACTGTCCATCTTTTCCGCATGTCCCAATCCCCTCGTCTAGCTGCAGATCGTTTCCGACCAAAGAAATTCGTGTGAGCACATCGGGTCCGTTGCCGATGAGCGTCGCTCCCTTCACGGGTTTTGTAATTTCTCCGTCCTCGATAAGATACGCTTCGCTCGCGGAAAAGACGAATTTCCCGCTTGTTATGTCGACCTGCCCACCACCGAAAGAAACCGCATAAAGACCCTTTGATACTGAGCGGATGATGTCATCTGGGGTCTCCTCCCCAGGCAGCATAAACGTATTTGTCATGCGAGGCATCGGCGTGTGTGCAAAACTTTCACGCCGTCCATTTCCGGTTGGCTCCATCTGCATGAGTCGAGCGTTTAAACGGTCTTGTAAATAGCCGGTCAGTGTTCCATTCTCGATGAGGGTAGTGCGTCCCGTGGGTGTGCCTTCATCATCGTAGTTGAGCGAGCCACGCCGGTTCGGCAGAGTGCCATCATCTACTACGGTGCATAGTTCGGAGGCCACACGTTGCCCCAACTTGTCACTAAACGCAGAAACCTTCTTGCGGTTAAAATCGCCTTCCAGCCCGTGGCCGATAGCTTCGTGAAGAAGTATGCCTGGCCAACCTGAGGCGAGCACCACGTTCATGGATCCGGCTGGAGCGTCGACGGCGTCCAACCCGAGAATGGCCTGGCGTGCCGCCTCGTCCGTGAAACGCTGCCAACGCTCATCTTCATAAACGAAATCAAAACTAACGCGGCCCCCACCGCCGTAACTGCCATGCTGCCTCGCGCTCCCATCCTCTGCGATGCAGGTTACTTGGAGCCTGAGTAGCGGACGCTCATCGGCGGCTACGGTCCCATCGGAAGAAAGAATCAACACGTTCTTTTGCTCGGTCACAACAGACGCCATTACGCTGGCTATTCTTGGATCGTAAGAGCGGGCACGTTCATCGATCTTTCGAAGAAGTTCCGTTTTTTCTGGTAGAGGCACGGAAACTGGTGGCTTTGCGAGATTGTACAGACTTTTACTGTCGCTATGGTCGCTTAAAGCAACAACGCGGCTGTCCGTCGAATCTGTCGCAATTGCTCCGGCGGTTCTTGCGGCGACTTTCAATGTGTCAAATGATATTTCGTCAGAATGGGCATACCCTGTCTTCTCGCCAGATAGCACCCTCACTCCCGCACCTTGCGTTATCGTGCGAGAGGCCTTTTTGACGAGGCTTTCTTCCATGGAGACGGTATCACTTGAACGTGACTCGAAATATATATCCGCATAATCGCCACTGGGTGTTAAGCAGTCGTCTAACACGGACTCTATTTGCCGGCTCGTTAGTTCATAGTTTCCTAAGGCGTTCGAAATAGGTTCGTGTTTGGCTTCTTTTACCATAATTGGTCCCTCTATTTTGCGTCTAGTCTGTCGGCGTACGGCCGACGTCAAATCTGAATTATACCCTCACCCTATACGAGGCATTGATTGAGTCATGGACACAAGATACAAGACCTCCCCTCATTGCTCAAGTATTGTTGCCGGGGAGCAGGTTTCATAGGTTGGGGAAGCGCTATTGTCGTCGCTAATCCAGACGTAGTTGACATTAATGCGGTTCACCTGTATAAACCACACTCGCGGAAAGCTCTTTGAAAGCTAAACAGTAGTAATAGAACCTCTTCATTTTATGAAGAGGTGCCAGTATGCAGAATACATGCCTAAGCCTAGACCAAGCGGATTAG
>CAZSWX010000266.1:0-3799 GCA_964610865.1 uncultured Enterobacteriaceae bacterium | reverse complement strand
GAATCGAGGCTTTGGTTTGCGTCTGGACCCAACACTGGCGGGAAGAAATCAGGCTGAAGTTTTCCGAGCATAACGTTGCAATCGGTGACTGTCAGGGGACCATTTCTGCGGTAGCAAGCCGGGCCAGGGTTGGCGCCGGCTGAATCGGGGCCAACGCGAAAGCGGGCGCCGTCAAACTTGAGAATGGAGCCGCCGCCGGCCGCGACCGTATGAATGTTCATCATCGGTGCCCGCACTCGCACGCCCGCCACCATCGAGTCGAAAGTTCGTTCGTATTCTCCATTGTAATGCGAAACATCGGTTGAGGTTCCCCCCATGTCGAACCCAATCACTTTATCGAACCCGGCTGCTTCGGCTGTTCGTACCATACCGACTACGCCACCAGCGGGACCAGACAATATGCTGTCCTTGCCTCGGAAGAGGTGAGCGCTCGTTAGGCCGCCATTTGATTGCATGAACATGAGTTGGGGGCCAGACCGATCCTCGGGTTCTAATTCTCCGACTATCTGCTCCACGTACCGTCGCAGGAGCGGTGAAAGGTAGGCATCAACGACGGTCGTATCTCCCCGGGAAATTAGTCTCATTAACGGGCTGACTTCGTGTGAAGCAGAAACCTGGTCAAAGCCTAATTTTCTAGCGAGACGCGCGACGCGAACTTCATGTTGGGAGTGTCGGTATCCATGAACAAATGCGATGGCTACAGACTTGAAGCCGTCTCCGAGCGCTCGCGAAAGCGCTTCTGTGGCGTACTTTTCGTCCAGGGGGGTCAGGACAGAGCCGTGCGCGTCCACCCGTTCCGGAATTTCTACCGTTCGTTCATATAACAACTCCGGCAAAACGATGTGCCGGGCAAATATATCTGGCCGATTTTGGTATCCGATACGGAGGGCGTCGCCAAAGCCTTTTGTGGTGACAAAGACGGTCCGTTCGCCCTCACGCTCCAGGAGTGCATTGGTCGCAATGGTCGTCCCCATCTTTATGACGGAGATAGCCCGTGGCGGGATTATGTCGTTCTTTCCCAGACCTAGAAGGTCTCTTATTCCCTGTATCGCCGCGTCCTGATAGTGTTCAGGGTTAGATGACAATAGCTTGCAGGTTGTTACTGACCCGTCTGGTCTCCGGGCGACGAGGTCAGTGAAGGTTCCGCCGCGATCAATCCAGATTTGCCACATTTCGCTATCCTGTTGCCGGTCGAATACTATAACCCAGTCGTGGGAAATGAACATGAACTGTGCCAATGTCCTCGTGAGTGTGTTGGATGGTCATTTGTCGTGAATCGATAGACACCAGGGTCCCAGCGCTCGGGTTGGAACGTCCATAATCTAGTGGAGCGATGGAAACCGTGCTCCCAGGTTTTGGGTCCCCAACAAGCGGTACCGATGGGCGAGGGGGTCCCGGACTCGATTTGCTTGCCGCAACGAGAGCCGCCCTCGCTGTCATGGCTTTAGGTATCCCATGGCCGGTATCATTCACTCGGTTCATCCATTCCCGCACAGGTTGGGGTATGACCTCTGTAGGCCCCTCTGCCAGTTGGTCCATGACCCACAGAGGATGGTAGACTAGACAATCCGCCAGAGACATGTTTTCGCCGCACATATAGTTACGTCCATCATCAAGAATGTTTATGATCCAGTCTAACTGAGGGCGCAATTGCGACAGGTTTTTGTTGGCTGATGCCTCTCTGTGGGGGAGTCCCGGCTCTGGTTTTCCGAGCAAAGCGGCCCGGTCCGCTAAAAATTCCGGAGTGAAACGACTGGCCTTGGGGTGTGCGCATGAAATGTAATTGATGGCATTGCGGGTCAGTGTGGAATCTGTCCAGCGTTCTAGGGCCGAAATGAACGCGCGCTCTGCTGAAGCACCCGTTCCCGGGTATATCGTTGGTTGTGGGAAACGACGTTCCAACTCGTCTATGATGAGGTTGGTATCACAAAAAACATCAGAACCTATTTGGAGCGCAGGCGCCCTCCTATATCCGCCTGTGAGTGGGGTGTAATAGGGTTTTGGCAGTGTGGCAGGTATTTCCACAGAGTTCCATTCCAGGCTCTTGAGGCCGAGAACCAATCGTACCTTTTCGGAATAGTTTGAGAAATCGTAATGGTGCAGAATCAGCGAACCTGGCATAAGCGTACCTTTCCCTTGAACTCAGCTCTATAAAGTGGCAAGCAATACAGTAAGTCAAGGGATCGGTGAGTTCAGCGGAGAGTAGAATAGGGGGGTTCCAGTATGCCGGCGGTCCATTTCTTAGCCGAAAAACCCGAACAGGTGGGGCTAGACGGGATAAAGGTTCAGGCCCTGTTCGAACGTGCTGAACGGGACGTAAAAGCCGGCCTCCTTCCGGCAACGCAAGTAGCGATTGCCCGTAATGGGAAAATTGGGGCTATGCAAACGTTTGGCCGGGCTGTGCAAGGCGGAAAAGATAAAGCCGCTACAGCCAAAACCCGGTTCGTGATCATGTCGGCTACAAAGGCTATCACGGCAGCGTCCGCCTGGATCTTGATGCAAGAGAAAAAGTTACACCCGGGAGATCGTGCCGCGGATTATGTGCCTGAGTTCGCGAGCAACGGGAAAGATGTCATAACGATAGAGCAGTTGCTCGTCCATACTTCCGGAATCCCTTATGCACCACACTGGCAAAAAGAATGGGCTGATCCGGAGCGGCGTTTGTACAGGTTCCGTCAATGGAAACCCGATCATGAGCCCGGGATAAAATTCATTTACCATGTTTCGGCAAACTTTTGGCCAATAGCAGCGATCATAGAGAAGATCAGCGGAAAGAGTTTTGCTGATTTTGTGAAGGAGCGCATAGCTGAACCGCTGGGTTTGCCGGACCTACGCTTGGGTCTCCCGCCGGACGGAGAAACGAACGTGGCGGACGTGGAATGGGTGGGCGAGGCGCCTACCGAGGCGGAGTACGAAAAGATGGGCATAAAAGGCTTTAACGCCACGACGAAGGCAATTGACGAAAATGGCGTGTTGGAACTGAACGAAACGGCGACGCGTAAGGCGGGGTCTCCGTCTGCTGGTTGCATAACTACGGCAGGCGACATTGCGTTGTTCTACCAGGCCTTATTGAAAGGTGGGTGCTCGCACGACGGTGAGAACATCTGGCACGTGGACATGTTGGATGATGCGCGCCGTGTCCGAACGGGGGACCTTCGTGATCCTTATCTCGGACACAAGGCGAATAGAGCGCTGGGCATTGCAGTCGCCGGCGCCGACGGCAAGAGTAATATGCGTGGGTTCGGGCGGACGAATTCGGCATTGTCGTTTGGGCATCCGGGATTCGGAGGGCAGAGCGGGTGGGCCGACCCGGCGACCGGCATCTCGTTCGGGTTTCTGACCAATGGTTTTGACCGGCATGACATTAGAGAGGCACGACGACGCGTGGCTTTGTCAAGTTTAGCAGCATCATGCGCTATGTAATAGATAACCGGATGAGTGTGATCGTGATGGGATCACATTGTGGACGGGGTTACCGTCGTATAGCGGGCACTTCAACGGTAAGACCTTGCCCGCGCCATGCTAGGTACAGTTCCAAGCTCAAGTATTCGTAGCTGCCGTGGGCTAAAGGTTCTGCTCTTATTGCCCTATTGCACCATGCAAACATCCGATGCGCGGAGCCAATACCGTGCCAGCTCAAACGGTATATAGGGAAGGCGTTTGTTTGACCTTGACTGATGGTTTCTCCATGAAGCCGTCGTCCAGCGTGCCGGTCATGGCAGTCGCTGCAAGAAAGGTCTAAGCGGCCCCTACGCTGGAAAAAGTATTTTTGGCCCGCCTCGAAAAATGGAGCGGCAGG
>CAZSWX010000265.1:0-3837 GCA_964610865.1 uncultured Enterobacteriaceae bacterium | reverse complement strand
GGGGGCTATCGGCTCAAAGTTGCTGATATGAGACTTTTCCCATTGATAATTCATGCCAATCGAAATGTCTTCCAACGGAAAACCCCAAAGAGTTTTCAGCCCGAGTTGGTCTATTGGGTAATACAACCGTACACCACCACCCGTGCCGGCACGGTCAAAGTCTTCAAACGCAAACCGCCAGTCAAACAGCTCGACGCCGAGGGTCAGGTGAGTATCCATAACGTAGGGATTTGTCCAACTGAGGGTGGAATTGCGGTAGCGGCTCCCGAGACTTCCGCTGATAATGAACTGGTGCCCATATCCCATGAGATTAGTTTCTTGAATACGGGCAGACCCAATCAAGCTCGTAGCGGTATTAAACCCAGCGCCAACACTGAATGCCCCTGTCTGCGCTTCCTTGACATCGACGAGCACATTCAGAAGATCACTTCGCGCGCCGCGTCGCGTAGCAATGTTGACATTTTGGAAAAACCCAAGACGGGACACCCTGGCGCGGCTGTGCTCGATTCCTGTCGCGTTAAACTTACTCTGTTCCCTCACACGCAATTCGCGTCGAATAACCTTGTCGCGGGTTTTGGTATTGCCAGCAATATCTATACGGTCCACGTAGACTTCGGGTCCTTTATCTACGCGGTAAGATATATTCACTACACTATCATCCTGCTCAACCTTGGTTTCCGGTTCAACATTGACAAATGCGAACCCAAAATTGCTAAAATACCCGGTCAACCGGAACACATCTTCACGAAGGTGACTGGCTTTGAAGACTTCTCCCTCTTGCAGAGCCACGGTACGCAAAGCCTGATCTTCACTACCGGGAAAGTCGCCGACTATATGGACTTCGCCTAGCGTGTACTGCTCCCCTTCGTCTATGCGAACGGTGACATGCATGCCCTCGTCTTCCCGTTCCACTCTGGGCTCATCCACCTTTACGTTGATATACCCATTGTCGTAATACCACGCCGTGATCCTCTCCGTGTCCGTCTTCAGCGCCTCTCTATCGAGTGTTCCATGCTTCATGAATCTAGAGAGGAAATTTTTTTCTCTGGTAGCCATGATGGCTTGTAACCGTTCATCAGGAAATGACTCGTTTCCCTCAAACTGTATTTTTGCAACGCCTGTCGGCTTATGTTCCTGTATTGTAAACGTGACGGCCGTTTCTCCTGCACCGACATGTTCTGCACGGTAGGAAATATCCGTATCAAGATAGCCTTTCTCTTCGTAGGCTTTTTTCGCGTCCTCTATCCCTCTCCTGATCCGTACCGGGTTCAATATAGTGCGCGGGTGTATCTTCAGCGCCACTTCCAGCGACTCTTGGTCTAGTTTTTTGTTCCCCTCGAAACGCACCTCTCTAATGAGAGGCCGTTCACTCACCCAATACGTCAAGATATTTCGACCATTTTCCAGTTCTAAACGGGCCTCTACGTTATTGAAGAACCCCATATCATAAATCGCTCGTACGTCAGCATCCACCGCGTCCGCATCGAGTTCCGTCCCAGACAAAACGGTAGTCCTAATGAGGATCGCCTCTTCCTCGACCCGGTCATTCCCTCCGATGATCAAGTCGTCTATGACCGTTACGGATGAACCCGTATTTTCTTCAGAATCGCCGGTATTTGGATAGACCCCTCCATACCCTTCGGGTTCATCGGCAGGTCCCGTGTCACCTTCGTCCGCGAATCGAAACGCACCATCTTCAGAACTCTGGCCTGTGTCACGGAGCTGTTCGTTTTCGGCGGCCGTTTGATTTGCCTCGCCGAGAGGCTCTTGCGATTCGTCGAACTCGAACACATCATCTGAAAGGTCTTCGGGTATGGCAGCCTCGGTCAACTCGGCATCTTGCGCAAGCACGATAGATACGCCTGGCGCCACTTCGCAGAAAAGGGCGATCAGTAAGAGGCATCCCCCCGCGACAAAATTCAATACCATGCGTGTTCCAGTAACGTTAGAAATCGCTCTTTGTCTAACAAAAACAGCCAATTTTGTAAAGTCGCAACTACATCATATCAGAGGAAACACCGGAACCAAAAGTCCTTCACAAAACCAGCGTATTGCTCCGCAATACGCTGGCACTGGTTATGACTCCCCAAGTTTTTAGTTTTTTCCTTCTTCCTCAGGCGATCTTGTCAAGCGATCCTCGAGTCAATCTCAACGTGCGGTCCATCTGGCCTGCAAGCTTCTCGCTGTGAGTCACCACGATCATTGCTACGCCGAAATCACTATTTAGCACTCCGAGTATATCAAGCACTCGCTTCCCGCTCTCAGGATCCAGATTTCCGGTCGGTTCGTCGGCTAGTATTAACATTGGCTCAAGAACCAGCGCCCGCGCAACGGCCACCCGCTGCTGCTCTCCGCCAGAC
This sequence comes from uncultured Enterobacteriaceae bacterium, assembly GCA_964610865.1. GTDB lineage: Bacteria > Desulfobacterota > Binatia > Bin18 > Bin18 > Bin18. The sequence continues at coordinate 1,477 of CAZSWX010000265.1, read as the reverse complement.
AACTCCCCTGGGCGGTGACTAAAGCGAGCGGCCAAGCCCACGCGATCCAAGATTTTCATGGCACGGGACCTGGCTTCGTCGGGACTCAAGTTAGCTATTAACCCGGGCATCATAACATTTTCAACCGCGGTAAAGTCCGGTAACAAATGATGGAATTGGAAAACAAATCCGATGCAGCGGTTGCGAACAGCTGCTAATTCCGTATCCGTCAAAGTAAAAAGGTTCTGTCCATTGAGTACAACTGAACCGCTCGTCGGACGGTCAAGGCCTCCTAAGATATGAAGCAAAGTGCTTTTCCCGACTCCAGATTCACCTATAACGCCAACACGCTCGCCTTGCCCGATACTCAGTTCCAAATCGCTGAGCACGCGCAATTCGTGGCCTTCGCTCGTATACGACTTCGTGATCTTTGAGGCCTCCAATAGGAATGCTGCCATAGAACATCAAACTCGAAAATGACTCTTCTGCCTGGTCATTTGCTACACCGATTTAACCGTCACTCGTAACGGAGAACATCCGCCGGTGCTAGGCGTGCGGCCTGACGCGAGGGATAAATCGTGGCGAGTAAGCAGATCAGCATCGAAGCAAGTGCCACAATGACAAAGTTTTCCGGGTACATCTTAACGGGGAGAGTGGATACATAGAAGACATCCTTGGGAAGCTCAATAAACTGGTACTTTTGTAAAACCCAGCAACCTGTCAACCCTAAAAACGACCCCATCATAGTTCCAAGAATCCCTATAGTTAACCCTTTGTACACGAAGATGCGACTGATCGAATGGGCCGTAGCACCCAACGATTTCAGTACCGCTATATCCTTCCTCTTTTCCATCACAACCATGATCAACGTTGCTATGATGTTGAATGCAGCCACTAAAATAATAAGCAGGAGAACGATAAAGTATACAATTTTTTCAAGCTTCAGGGCCGCAAAGATATTCCGATTAATATCCGTCCAATCTCTCACGTCGTAAGGAAACCCCAGCATTTCCTCTACGTCTACCGCGGTCCGCCCAACTTCGTCAAAGTCACGAACCTTGACTTCGAACCCTGTAATCCGCCCTTCCATATTAAAGAAGCTCTGTGCATCCTCGAGCGACATATAAATCAGGCCGCTGTCGTACTCGAACATGCCAGAATCGAAGACACCAGCAACAAAAAATCTTTTCATCTTCGGAATAGCACCCAGCGGCCCCGGCGTAGTACTTAGCGGAGAGATTACGTTTATGGGGTCACCCACATCGACACCTAAGTGACGAGAGAGCTCGTGCCCTATTATGACGCCAGATAGGTTAGAGGAACGTACATTACCTTGGTTCTCAAACTCTATTGCCCGTTCCTTTCCCAACGAGTCGACTTCCCCCGAAACAATACGAGCACGAAGGTTGACGACCGCACTTGCCATGGCTGGCTCCAGCCCACGAACTAGCGCTCCCGATACATTCTGTCCCGAGCTGAGCATAATCTGCCCATAGAT
>CAZSWX010000264.1:0-3857 GCA_964610865.1 uncultured Enterobacteriaceae bacterium | reverse complement strand
CCGTCCCTCGATGGACCAATCATGGACTAACCGTGAGTCTGCGGCGCCTGAATGATCCACACGTGAATAATTGGGAGGAGTTTTTGGGGCTTGTATCGCGCGGGTATCAGTTGACTCCCGGTGGTTGAAAGTTGTCTGATTCTCGTTCGAGATAAAGCGCGACCGCAAGTGCGACCTCCTCTCTCCAAGGAGGGGCAACGATTTGGACCCCAATTGGAAGTCCATAATTCGAGGTTCCGAAACGAACGACGGCGGCCGGCCAACCCGTGAGATTATGGGCCATCGTATACGAGAAGGCTTGAACGTTGTTCACCCATTCTCCTGGCGGGGTCGCCGGGGACGCGTTGACGGGACAAAGGAGAACGTCAAAATCGTTCCAGGTTGGCTGCATCGTAGCTCGGTACGTATCCCATTTGCTAATGATGGCATCGATTTCGGTTCCGGTGGGTTCGTTACCGGACTGTGCATTTGGAGAGTCCTGACGGGTCCCATAGGTGCGTAACAAACGTCTTGACGCCGCGCCTCCATCGGAAGAATAGATCGCAGGACAGAGCTCACTTAATAAGTGGGAACTGCTGGGTGAAAATTCGCCGACCTTGCGTACAGTATTCTCCAATGAAAATGCGGCCTGCTCGATAGTTTGGACCGTTTCGAGGGTTGGCGTTGCTACACCGTTGTTGGTGTAGAAACCGACACGCACGTCTTCGATTTTTACAGTAGAAGGATTTACCAAGGGCATAGGTATGATTGCCGGATCTTGCTTGTCTGGACCAGCGATAATTCTCAAGATAGGATATAAGTCGTGCACGTGCCTCGACATGGGACCAAGCTGCTGTAGGTGATCTAAATATCCACCGAAGGGATAAATATGTCCCGTCCGCGGTACGCGCCCGGACGTGGGTTTAATGCCGGTGATTCCGCAGTAATGCGCCGGCAATCGAATGCTCCCGCCAAAGTCGCTGCCAATATCAAAGGGGGTACAGTTTGCAGAGATTGCGGCAGCGGCACCTCCGCTGCTGCCCCCAGGCGAACGTTTCAGATCGAACGGATTTTTAGTTGGTCCGTAGATGAGGTTGTCCGTGTCGAACGAGAGAGTAAGTTCGGGGGTATTTGTTTTTCCTAACAAGATTGCTCCGGCCCGACGCAATCGGGACACGACCGTGGCATCGCTAGCGGGTAAGTAGCCTTGCCGCCCTTTCGTTCCACCGGTCGAAATAACGCCCTCCGTATCAAGAGAATCCTTGATGGTCATGGGTACACCATGCAAAGGCCCCAGGTTGGACCCATTTTCGAGGATCTTGTCTGCCTGAATCGCTTCTCGAATGGCACGATCGGCTGCGAGCTGAACCACTGCGTTCAGCGTAGGATTGACTTTGTCTATTTGCTCGAGGTGAATCTGTACGACCTCACGGGCAGAAACTTCCTTGGTCCGAATCAATTCAGCAATGGACATCGCAGACTTTGATAAGAGCTCTCGCATAGTTAAATTTCCCCGAGAAGTGTTGCCGCTAACACTGTTACACTGTTTATATTTGGGTCACGGTAATTGCAATGCGAACGGGAGATCGGCGTTGAGAAATTTTGTGAAGGGCTGGCGTTTTTTTTCTTGTAGCCTGCTGGGTGCCTTTTTGTCAGAGTGTTGTAGCGTAGGACGGAAAGGAGAAAAGTATGGATCAGTTTCGATATGGCACTGTTCAGAGTAGGATGACCGCGGACGGTGTTCGGACGATTACGCTGAATCGACCGGAACGGCTCAATGCTATGAACCGAGTCTTGGTGGAGGACGTTGCACAAGCATTTGACGACGCCAACCAGGACGTAGGCACGCGGAGTATAGTCTTTACGGGAAGGGGAAGGGCATTCTGCGCTGGAGATGATCGTAAAGAACACGTTCAACCACCGAACGAAATGCGCGCGAAAGAGACTGTGGACGCGGTGCAGCGCGTTACACGATCTCTGGTGTTTGGCAAGAAACCTGTGGTTGGAGCGATCAACGGTTGGGCTGTTGGCGGAGGTTTTGAGTGGGCGATTAACTGTGATTTTCCGATCTGGGGCGAAAGTGCTCGGGCGTATTTTCCTGAAGTGGCTCTTAATGCCTTTGTTACTGGCGCAGTATCTTCGCTTTTGCCAGCGCTTGTCGGGCTAAATAAGGCTCGAGAAATGTTGTTTTTTGGTGAAAAATATGGAGCGGAGAAGCTACTTGAGCTAGGGGTCGCTTGGCGTGTAGTAGCTGATGAGCGATTGCTGGAGGAGGCGCGAGACGTGGCAATGCGGCTAAGTGCACTACCGCCCACGGCTGTGTCGATGATGAAGCAGGTTTTAAATAACTGCGCGAGTATTGATCTAGAGAAGGCCTTACAGCTTGAGACCCGAGCTACGGTCAAGAGCTTCTTGGATCCAGAGACTACCAAACGCATGAAGGGTTTCTAAGAAAAAGGGTCGGTTCCTACACAAAGCGAGGAATCCCCAGAATCAGGGCAAACCGAGCTCGCTATTGGGTTGCGCGTTCTGGGTTAGGGACGACGTTTCCATGTCCCGGAATTATCCAATCCGCGATTTTCAAGATCCTAGCGCGACTCTGGTCCAGCGCTTTTTGGTCCCAAGCGAGTGGATCCGGGCTAGAATTGATTTGCGAGAATGGCCATGCGTGCGTCAGGACATAAGTTCCCTCTGGGGTGTCAACAACCAGCGAGGCATCCTCTTCAGTGTGGCCTGGCGTTTGGATAACACGAATTCCAGTGGCGAGTTCGTAATTGTCACCGTGGTCTTCCCATAAATCTCCAGAGTATTTCGCCCAAAAGTCAACAAGCGCGGCATTGGGAAAAAGCGCGATGTTCATGGTATGGTCGGGGTGGTGGTGGCTTATAAACACGTGAGTAACGTCGTCTGTGGCGATCCCTTCCTTTTCGAGAGCCCCGAGGATTAGTGTGTCGTTGCGGACCATTCCAGGATCGGCAACGAGCGTAATACCACCCCCGCGGACGAGAACTATGGTGCCTCCTACGTGCCGGGCACCACTGTCTACCACGCCCGGCATCGGCTCCCTGCCTTTTATGGGTTGGAGGTATCCTTCATGAAGAACAGTGACGCTATTACCCGTTTCCTCGGCATTACCGGACCTACTCGGCAGCGTAGCCACCAAGATGATCAGAGTTAAAGCCGTATTTACTGCCAATGTCGTTTTAAACATTGCGCCTCCCTTCATTAAACGGTCGCGTTTCAGTTGCTGTATCCAAGCCTTCGCCGTTTTGCGATGGAGCATGTACTACTCAAGTATATTCGTAACATTGAAGCATCGCTACTTTCTACCGGATCCGAATTCTAATTGGCGAGGTTAGTCCTCTTGCAATCACTGGAGTGTTTAGCGATAAGGGTGATCCAAAGGGCTAGTTGAACGAGGCAAATATTTCCGACAGGCGCTCCAGGTTACAGCGGCTTCGGGAATTAGGTCTCATCAGAAATCGCGCAAGCTGCTTGTTTCGGACTAATCATGACAGACCTCTCTGGAGCGGAAATTTTGCGGTTGACGCGCGAGTACGGTTTGTATGAGTGGACCGCCCAAGATCGAGTGAATCCGCTGGCCGTTGAACGCGCAAAAGGGGTATATTTCTGGACGGTAGAGGGAAAACGATTCTTAGATTTTAATTCACAATTGATGTGCGTAAACATTGGTCATGGTGACCAACGCGTCGTTGAGGCAATACAGAAACAATGCGAAAAACTCACTTATGTGATGCCACACTTTGCTACGGAGCCGCGTGCTAGGCTCCATGAGGTGTTGGCCGAAGTGAGCCCTGGAAGCCTGAGGCGCTCATTCTTCACTGTGAGTGGCGCCGAGGCCAACGAGCATGCCATAC
>CAZSWX010000263.1:1638-3873 GCA_964610865.1 uncultured Enterobacteriaceae bacterium | reverse complement strand
CCTCTTACGGAAAGGACGCTTCCTCGACCCAATGACACCTTCTAATCCCGTCGAACCACCAATCGACGCGATGCGACTACTCGAAACTCACATCGGATCGTAAGACCGTCAACCGGCCGCCCGGTCTGCAGACGGCGCCAGGCTCGCCCCAGGTCTGCGCGAAACGTTGCCCGAAACTGGCCAGGCCTATTCCGATCCATTAGATACTCTGTTTGGGAGTCTCATCCCGGCTAGTGTCAACTGCTCAGGCCCAGGATATTTAGCGTATATTCCTGGCGGTGGGATTTTTCATGCGGCCGCCGGACCTCATCAGCAACACGGTAAACCGTTACGTGGGTGTCTGGGCGGCGGCTCCCGGACTGGCGCAATTGGAGAGCAACGTTGTCCAGTGGTTGTGCGAGATTGTCGGCTACCCTAGCGGCGCCGGGGGGATTTCTCACTAGTGGCGGTTCGATCGCGAATCTCTCGGCCGTCTTCACCGCGCAGCGGGAGTTACTAACCGAAAATTTTCTCTCAGGAACACTGTATACCTCGACACAGGCCCATCATTCATTACAAAAGGCCGCCATCCTAGCAGGCTTTCCTTCGGTAAATGTCAGACGAGTACCTACGGACTAGTCCTACCGGATTCGTACCGACGCCCTCGAACAATATATCGAAGAGGACCAACGGAACGGCTTCGTTCCTTTTTTCATAGGCGGCAACGGGGGAACCACAAATACCGGCGCAGTAGACCCTATCGAACGCCTCAGTTCAAGTGCGAATCACGACAAACTGTGGCTTCACATCGTTGCTGTCTACGGTGGCTTTTTCAACTTGACAAAACACGGCAAGAACATGCTCCGAGGCACCCCCTTAGCCGACTCCATAACTCTTGATCCGCACAAGGGACTATTTCTACCCTTTGGCACGGGCTCACTAATCGTGCGCGAGCAGAATACGTTGCTGCGAGCGCATCAGACGAAATCTGTCTCATATTTACCAGACATGCAAGAGGACGAAGGCATGGTTGATTTCTGCGAAATTTCACCAGAACTTTCTAGAGATTTCCGCGGGCTCCGAGTCTGGTTGCCTATTAAACTTTTGAGGATACAGCCTTTTCGTGAGGCTCTGGAGGAAAAACTAGCACTCGTTGACTGGGCGACAAACGAGCTTCGGAAGATCCCGCACGTCGAGATCGTCGCCGCACCGCAACTATCGATCGTCACATTTCGATTGACGTACGACGGGCTCGATACGGAAGCCCACAATTCACTGAATAGAGCTTGGCTAGCAGACATCAATGCCCGACAACGCGTGCTACTCACCGGTACCATGCTCGACGATACTTTCGTATTGCGCATCTGCGTCCTCTCGTTCAGGACTCACCAAACGCGCATGGAAATGTGTCTGTCAGACATACGCAATACGAGTCGCACGAGCTCACTCGGGCGCGCAAAACCATGATCGATTAGCCGGTACTGAAACGGCGTGACACCAATACCTCACTATGTCCGGCCACAGTCTTTCGCAAACGCCAAGTCGTTCGCCTATCAGGAACGGAGGGCAGGAATTAGCAATTTACCGACCAGCTAGTTGACGGGGTCGGAGGACATGTGAGAAGAGATATCTCATGCGTCACCCGAAAGGAGCAGCACCATGAAAGGAACCGCAATCGGCCTCGGGCTCGGCAGTTTCCTGTGCTTTTATAAGAGCCTGGAAATTCTCCCTGCGGGCGACATCAACGGCTTCGTATATATAGGAATCGGCGCGGTCTTTTTGTATCTAGCCAAACTAGCTTGGGGTAAGACCCTCGAAGATACAGAAGATTAGCACATTACAACGTCATGCCTTTTGGATCACTTTGCTCAAGCCACAGACAGTTTCTACTGGAGACGCGTTAGAGCCGTCGGACGAGAGGCAACTATATCCCGATATAACTAACCCGGGGGGTGTGGAGAGGCAGCCGCACCAGACACATTTCTCGCCATTACTAGCGCTTATATTAGTCAGCGGAACCGGCCCGCGAGAAGGTCGGCCACCGGTTCCAGAGGTTCGATCCGTTCAAAAAGGATCTTCAAGATAGCCGTAATCGGTGTAGCCAGTAGCATGCCAACGATACCCCATAACATACCCCAAAATATCATGGCCATGAGAATAACAATCGGATGTAGGTCCAGAGCATCACCCATCACCTTGGGCTCTATAACGTTCCCAATGACAACCTGTAGGACACCCGGGAGTAATATCGCAAGG
>CAZSWX010000263.1:0-1538 GCA_964610865.1 uncultured Enterobacteriaceae bacterium | reverse complement strand
AGAGCGACAGATATCCGTTCTGTTAAGACCTGAAATTGTTGCTGATATACGTCAGCATTTTCACGCAACTGTCCAACAGAAGTAGAAATTATGAGAGCCATAGCGCCCAAAAAGAGGCCGGCGAAGACAAGCGTCGTACCCACCGCAGCCACACGAGGAAACTTGAATCTCCGCACCTGGAATTCCACAACGGGGAGGAGGCCGTACGCAATAAACAACGATAGAACGAACGGAACGAGTATGGGCCTCAGCCAGTACAGCGCGCCCGCGACGCATACCGTGCTAATGATGAGCAAGCACCCGGTTTGGATCCGCGATTCGTAGAAAGACCGAGCCATTTCCAAACCTTCCCTCGTTCTAGAAAACTAGTCTTATGCCGTCAAAGTCACGCCCAGACTCGCACACCAACCGGACCGCACATCCCTCAACGTCTTGGGAGCTCTTCTCTCAAGTAGGAGCACCAGTGCCGCTCTTGCGTTATATTTGAAGGGCATATCTAGGCCCCGTTATTCCTCGTGTAAGCCACTTTCGAATACGGCACATATTGCAGAGAGCCGGCAGAATATACCTCAAGTCGTTCACAATACCCGCCGTCAATTGGACATAGAATTTTCCGGGCCCGGCCTTGCTGCGAGCGAGAAGACGACGAATGTCCCGGCGGTCTATCCGGGAAGGACAGTTCTTCACCACTCACGGTAATTTTGTAGTCAAAGGCCTGCCCGTTGTCCGTGTAAGCCCTGGCCTCAAGATTGACCCCTGATGCATCCATACCAACAACTATGCAGGCCTCGTGTACGTCCAGCAGACCGTTCTTCAGTATGTATGTTACCCGCACGCGATGGGAGAGAAATTGTCCTCCGGCCTCCCACGTACCGATCGTCTCTTTACGGAATCTCTGCTTGGCCGTCGCATATTCGCCTTGTCCAGAAAATTCACCGACCAAAAAGCCTACCCTTAGTAATAAAGGCGGTTGGTCCAACGGTGGATGTACCAATTTTTCTCTTGGTATAATTTTCATTCTTCACTCGAACCAATTACCCTTATCTGCCCACGAGGAGTAGGCGGACCAACTCTGCGATACAAGAACGATCAACCAGCAGGGCCTCCACCAGTGCACCATTGCGGTCTCTGTGTGTCAAGGCATCCGATTACCATGCCCCATCCACGACTACTGATCTGAGGCGTCCCCGGTATGGCTTACGTTGGGATCTTGGGCAACGGTTGCACCGAACGTATTGGAAGAATTTGACGCCCGCCGGTTGTTGAATTCTCCGCTAACACTGCTTCGACGCCGAACACGGAACGAAAGGCTTCAATCGTCAGTACTTGCGACGGTATCCCTGAGGCGTAAACGCTTCCTCCGTCTAGCAAAATCAACGAATCGCACTTGTTTGCTGCGAGATTCGGATCGTGTAGAACGGTGACGACGGTGGTGCCGCGTCCAACTAATGATTCGAGTAAATCCATTAGAATAAATTGGTGTTGTAAATCCAATGCCGTGTTAGGCTCATCTAATAAGAGGATGTCGGCCTCTTGGG
>CAZSWX010000262.1:0-3877 GCA_964610865.1 uncultured Enterobacteriaceae bacterium | reverse complement strand
GGGTTCTAAAATTCCAAATGATCCAGATTACTCCTTGATACCAGCCCGTGCAAAAATCTCGGCCATGCATTATAGAATGATGAAAAACCTCGCAGAATTGAACGGGGCTAAATTCATTTACATGACCCAGCCTACTGCTTATGACTGGCGGGATTTCAAATTCGACACTCCCGATCTTCCGCCTGAAAAACACCGGATACACAAAAAATTCACCAACAACTATTATTATGCATTGTTATCCAGCCTTCACGGCGTAGATGCACGAGATATTGGGAATGTGATGGATGGAAAATCGGATATGCCATATATTGACCGAGGCCATATTAATGGTGCCGCAGCCCAATTCGTAGCGAATAGAATCTTTGACGAGATTAGAGGTGACATTTTGAAACGAATAGGTCACAACAGTCCTGTAAGCCATCAGAAAAATTAATAATATTTTTATGACTGGGTAGAAATACCCCTTATTGAGAGTGGTATCCAATCCATGTCCAACATTAAAAAAGTCAGACAATCAGATAGAGCCTTTGGTTTCACCATAACTGGCCTAATCCTGTTCGTAAGCTGCATATTCTGGTTTGCTATTGATGCTTTCTCGATGATTCCTTTAGTTATTGCTGTCATTTTTTTTTGCTTCGCACTATTTTCACCGAATCTTCTTTTCCCATTAAACAGATTATGGAATGCACTTCTTTCGCCAGTCGGTCAATTTAATAACTCCCTGATACTAGGACTGTTTTTCTTTCTTATCCTCACCCCAATTGGATTGATGTTTAGGCTATTTGGGCGGCACTCGTTGGCTCATGGTTTTAAACCAGAATTACCGACTTACTACAGCCCGGTCTCTCGGCAGACGGATACAGAAACTCTTGTTGATCTCTTTTAATTGAATAGGCAAAACTTTGCGAACCCTAATAGAACAATTCTTTAAGTTTACCGTTTACCATAAAAAGACGTGGATGCTCCCTATTGTCGGAATACTCTTTATTTTAGGTTTTGCAATGATTGCAGCCCATGGTTCTGCGATCTTGCCCTTTTTCTATGCCTTATTCTAAGTTTTGTGAATTGGATACATGTTAGTATTGGGGATTTCCGCCTATTATCATGATAGTGCCGCTGCTCTTGTGCGAGATGGCGAGATTGTTGCAGCGGCACAGGAAGAACGATTTTCCAGAAAGAAGGCGGATTCCTCGTTCCCTGAACATGCTATTAGATATTGCCTTAATCAGGCTGGGACCAACTTTGATGAAATAGATTTTATTGGTTTCTATGACAAACCAATTCTTACCTTTGATCGGTTGTTTGAAACCTACTTATCCTACGCCCCTAAGGGTTTTGGCTCCTTTGTTCAATCCATACCCATATGGATCAAAGAAAAGCTGCTAATTAAAGATGAGATTGTAAAACAACTTAGCCAAATGGACTTGGGTGTCCTTGCAGCTGAGAAGTTGCTTTTCGGATTTCACCATAATTCACATGCCGCTAGTGCTTTTTATCCTTCGCCCTTCGAAGAGGCCGCAATAGTCATAGCCGATGGAGTCGGAGAATGGGCAACGACATCCCTAGTAAAGGGCCAGGGGTCGAAGATGGAGATATTATTAGAGGTTAGATTTCCTCACTCTTTGGGATTGCTATATTCCGCTTTCACTCAATACTTGGGCTTCAAAGTTAATGATGGCGAATACAAGGTTATGGGGTTGGCACCTTATGGCGAGCCTGTCTACGCGAGCAGTATCCGCGACCATCTGATCGATGTGAAGCCCGATGGATCATTCCGTTTAGATATGAACTACTTCAACTACTGCACCGGCCTGACAATGATCAATAATCAGTTTTGTAATCTGTTTGATGGAATTCCGGCACGAAATCCCGCAACCCCCCTTACCCAGCGCGATATGGATATTGCTCGGTCTATTCAAGAAGTGATCGAAGAAGTCATCTTGTTGGTCTGCAGGGAGGCTCACAGATTAACCGGAAGTAAAAACTTGTGCCTAGCTGGCGGGGTTGCCTTAAATTGCGTTGCTAACGCCAAAGTATTAAAAGATGGACCGTTCGAAAAAGTCTGGGTCCAACCTGCTTCGGGAGATGCTGGCGGTGCGCTTGGCATTGCCCTTCAAATTGCCATGTGTCATGGCGACCCGCGGCAAATCGCTTCTGATGGCCGCGACAGCATGGCGGGAGCCTATCTCGGACCCTCGTTTGATGATGAAGAAATACGGAAAACGTTGGATGCTTGCGGCGCAACATACTCCAAATTATTCGAAGAGGAACTTATTGAAAAAGTTACCGAAGCGCTTTCTACAGACAAAATCGTCGGATGGATGCAGGGCCGCATGGAGTTTGGCCCACGGGCCCTTGGGAATCGCTCAATTCTCGGAAATCCACGGTCTATTGAGATGCAGAAGATGCTCAATATGAAAATCAAGTACCGTGAAAGTTTCCGCCCTTTCGCCCCAGCGATATTGAGTGATTATTGCCAAGAATATTTTTATTTGGATGTCGACAGTCCTTACATGTTATTGGTTTCCGACGTCAGGGAAGAGCATCGGCTTCCATTGTCCTCTGAGGCAGATAAGTCCGAAGGTATTGAACGGTTAAACTTTCCTCGAAGCACTATTCCAGCAATTACACACGTTGATAATTCGGCTCGGGTTCAGACAGTCAATAAGGAAACCAATCCCTTATTCCACCGTTTATTGTCTGCTTTCAAGGCAGTGACCGGCTGTCCGATCCTAGTCAATACGAGCTTTAATATTCGCGATGAGCCTATTGTTTGCACTGCCAAAGATGCTTATCAGTGTTTTATGGGAAGTGAAATGGATGTGCTGGCGGTAGGCAATTTCCTTCTATACAAAAACGAGCAATGATGACAACACACTTGTTCCCCGAAAAACTTCTCGGCTGCTTAAAGGCTCCGAGAGGAAACAATGAGACGACACTCATTGAAACAGCAGAAGGTTTAAAATGCTCACAAACTGGTGAGTTTTTTCCTCATGCCAACAATATCCCAAGCCTATTTGCCCCGGCAGAGTGGGAAAATTCAGATGTTACACAGCGGGTAAAGGAATTTTATGAAGAGAACCCCTTTCCTTCCTATGAAGGACTGGAGGATTTTAGTGAACTCGTTAACAAGGGTTATTCAAATCCATTTACCTACTCGCTGCTAAAAGCCATTGGATATAATAAATTAATTTTGGAGTGCGGTTGCGGGACTGGTCAGATATCCCATTTTCTGCAATTAAATAACAATCATGTTCTCGGCATCGACATGAGTTTGGCCAGTCTTGGGCTTGCTCAAGAACACAAAATTCGAAACGATTTGGCCCGAACAGGATTCGCCCAGATGAATATTTTCGAGCTTGCAATTAAAGATGAAAGTTTTGATGTCGTAATTTCTCACGGTGTCTTACATCATACGTTTGATGCCGCGCGTGCATTTGATTTTATTGTCAAGAAAGTCAAATCCAATGGGATCGTTCTTGTTGGGCTCTATAACAAGCCAGCGCGTCTTCCAACCTTGGTTCGATCTAAGCTCATTGGTCTTTTCGGCTCTAAAATAGATTATGTTGTCCGAAACCGTATTCAGGATGAAAAAAAAGCCCAAATCTGGGTTAATGACCAATATTACAATCCTCATGAGACATGGCATTCTATCGATGAAGTTTTCGGTTGGTTTGATAACAACAACATCGAAATACTTAATGTCTCGCCACCTGTATTGGGATCCTCTACGGAAGACTCTCCCAATTTGTTCGAAAAGTCTGATTTGGGTTCACCTTTGAAACGGTGGACGACACAGATTTCTTGGTTATCCAGCATTGCCCGCGAAGGTGCCGTGTTCGATGTTATTGGGCGTAAACGAATTTAGCAGGCTGCT
>CAZSWX010000261.1:0-3886 GCA_964610865.1 uncultured Enterobacteriaceae bacterium | reverse complement strand
TCCCCGGCCAAAATTAACGTGCGGACTTTTATATCTCCCAACTGGTCCGTTAGATTAACCTTCTGGCAGGCAATAAGGTCCAAACAGCGAACGCGCGGGTCCGTTTTGATTTGTTCCATCCACCCCTGCTGCACTACTTCTTGTGGCGTTTTCGGCGAACACAAAGCGCGGGTGAAGGGCTGGCCCTGCCGTCCCTTCATTACGGACTCCCACGTTTCAATCAGTTCGGTTGGAATGTCGAACTTGGGCGCAGTACACGTTAAGGCCAACGCTTCAACCATGTCAGAGTAACGAAGAGCGAGGTCCATCGCGATTGCACCCCCCATCGAATGGCCCACAACCACAACCGGGCGCAAAGCTAAAGCCTTCCAAAATGCATACGTGAAGTCACTATAAGCCTGAACACTTTTTAAGCTTTCGGTCCCGCTAGAGCGTCCGTGCCCGGGAAAATCAAAAGAAATCGGGCTCTGGCTGCCAGCAAAAATATCCATCATCTTGTGAGCGAAGTGACCATTGCTACCTGCTCCGTGGACATACAAAAGTAATCTACCTTTGTTCGTGTCAGGGACAACAGTCGGAAGGGTTGTCTGCCCGGTATGAAAGTAGTTTACCGCGTAACCGTTAACGTCTACATACTTCGTTGCCATACACCCTCACTTCCCCGACAGGCTGCCAACTGACTAATGGCGGGCGCGTACCTTGTCAAGAGTCTGTATGCTCTCACTCATTTCCGGATCCCGACAATCCGTACAAATTCGTCCCGCTTCACCTCCCGAAAAAGGAACGCAAACGCGGAAATCAGTTGACTATATGCCAGAGAGTCCGCGCACTAAGACTCGTAACGACTGGGCATCGTATGCCGGAAGGAAATAATCAACGTGCGGAAGAGCTGCCTTCAGGCCTTGAGCCCGGGGCTCAAAACTAGTGGCACCGTACATCGGATTGATCCAGACGATCGACCGAACCCGTCGCTTTAGGGCGCGCATCTCCCGATCGACAACAACGGGTTCACCACTGTCGTAACCATCACTAATGATGATCGCAACGGTCGATGAAGCGGCTCCACCATGCACCGTACGCCGGTTCAACTCATGTAGGGCAGCTCCAATGTTAGTTCCGCCAGACCAGTGCCTGACCTGCTCGCCTACTTTTTGCAGCGTACGATCCACAGACCTATGCCGAAGCATGTGTGTGATCTCCGTGAACTCGGTACTAAAAACGACAGTGCGCGAATTTGGCAATTGCTTCTGCAGGCCGAGCATGAGCTGCAACAAGAAAGGATTGAACGCATCCATGGACCCGCTAACGTCGCAGAGTACGACCAACCGAGTTTTCTTTATTCGCCGCTGCACTCGTAGCAAAGTTAACAAATCGAACCCAAAATTCATGTTGCGTCGAAGAGAGCGGCGCAGGTCAAGCCCTCTGCCTCGAGCCGCTGGCTTGGTTCGGCGACTCGGACGTGTGGACAGCCGTTTTGCCAAAACCTTAATGGTTTGCGCTATAGAGTCCGCCCGGTCGTCCCATCGTGCCACGAGTTTTGAATCATGACATAACTCCGAATCGCTTGTGTCTTCCTGTCGCCCAATTATGTCCTCGTGTGATTCCCTCAATCCTTGATCGATGTCACCCCGCAATAATTCTGAGTTTAATGCCATAAGGTGTCCGGCGTTGTCTGATTTTCCGTACCAGTACTCGTCGAACAACCGGTCGAACGTTTTTTCCTCTTCCCGAGTAGCTGCCAAATTTGTGCGAAGGGCAAGCCTAAAATCTTCATCACAGTTGAGGTCAACCATACTTACGGCCCGCACCGCATCTATAACTCTGCCCTGGCTCGCGCCAAGGCCGGAAGCCTTGGCGATACGGCACAGGCTCAAAATGCGAGAAAGCAGTTGTGTCGAAAGCACACGGATATCAGCCGGTCCTGTCTCGTCACCAACTCGCATGCCCCTATCGTTCTTTCGTATCTTCTTTGGAGGCGGTCCCAAATATAACCTCCTCCTCCAGTCCAAACAGGGTTTCAATATCATCTTGGTATTTCAGAATTACGCCGGCCGTGTCGCGGATCACCGTCAGCGACAATCTGTTGACCCGCAGACCTACCAAGGCGCGGCTCCAGTCAAGGCTCTCTGCTATGCCCGGCCTTTTGTAAAAATCTATCTTTCGCAGAGACTGCATCGTCGAAACGATCCCTTTGGCTAATTCAGCCTCAATTTCCGGGACCCTCGCTCTGATAATCTCGTGCTCTTTTTCCGCAGTCGGGTAGTCTATCCAAAGAAAAAGGCAGCGGCGCTTGAGTGCGTCATGTAGTTCACGTGTCCGATTAGAAGTCAAAACAACGTAGGGTGTCCTGAGGGCGCGAAAAGTCCCCAATTCTGGGATACTAACTTGAAAATCAGAGAGTATTTCGAGCAAAAAGGCTTCGAACTCTTCATCGGCCCGGTCTATTTCGTCAATCAACAGTACAGGAGGCCTAGGTCCATGATGTCGTATCGCTTTGAGTAAAGGACGATCCAATAAATATTCCTCGCCAAATATTCCCTCTTCCACCATGCCTCGCTCTTCGGGCTTTGTTTCACTAAGCCTGATACGGAGCATCTGTTTGGCATAGTTCCATTCGTACAGGGCCGTATTCGAGTCCAAGCCTTCATAACATTGAAGACGAATCAGCGGCGTATCCAGTACCGTAGCGAGAGCCTTCGCAAGTTCTGTTTTCCCGACGCCGGCCTCGCCTTCGAGAAGAATCGGCTTTTTTAAATCGTTCGACAATTTAACTGTGAGCGCCAATGCCCGATCGGCCACATAATTCTGTCGCGCCAATTCGTTTTGTACCGTATCTACGGTTTGAAATACTTGATCCGGCTCGCCCAAAGCAGTTTCCTTTTCGTTTTATTTGAATTGGCAATAAATGTAGCGGCTTTGGGAGACACCCTGTCTGGATTACAACGAGACCTCTGGGCTCTTGGCGAGTCTCTACCTCAAAAATCCAGTTGCGTCTGGCTACTCTTTTGGATTAGCTATCTGTTCTTCAAAAGCGACCATCTCCTCTGGCAAAATAGTGAAATAAGTCGCGTCACGATGGTGGAACACAAGTGCTGAGACCGAGGCCTCAGGTGCCATCATATACCCCTCTGTGAGTTCCACCCCTATTGACTGGGTGATGGGCAATATTCCAAAAAGCCGCTCCTGATCTTCGAGACGAGGGCATGCCGGGTAACCAAAACTCATTCTCGCACCTCTGTACTTGGCTTTGAACCTATCTGCTATCGTCAATTCCGGCGGATCAGCGAATCCCCACATTCTCCTGATCCGCTCGTGTATTAATTCTGCAAAGGCATCTGCCCCTTCTATCGCAAGGGCTTGCACGATGTGGGATCGTAAATATTGGCCTTTTTCTCTATATTTCTCCGCAAGTTCGCGAACGCCATGCCCGCATGTCACGGCGAACGCTGCAACGTAGTCCCGAGCTTCATCAAGCGCAGGCGATACAAAATCACTAAGACATAGCCCTGCTCCGTGTGCCTGGCGCGGAAAGAGAAAGGTTTCTAGTATCTCCGTACCATTGGATGAATAAAGATGGAGCTTGTCCCCTTCTCCGGCCGCTCGGAAAAATTTATATATTCCACATGCGCTGACCAATTTTTTGCTAATAACTTCCTCTATGATTGACTGAACCTGCTCGTGCAACTCTATAGCTTTTACATTCCCCGCCTCCAACAACTTCTGAAGATTACCTTTTAGCCCTAAGTGTTTCCCGTAGAGCATAGCTGGATTCAAGTAAGTGAAGACTGCTTCCAAATCAAAGTCATCCAAAACGTGCTGGCGCAAATCGGGGGGTAACGGGGCTTCTTTTTCGTGGGATATTGAAACGGGCATCACCGCTTTTTTG
>CAZSWX010000260.1:0-3912 GCA_964610865.1 uncultured Enterobacteriaceae bacterium | reverse complement strand
CCCTGAACGCGGGGGCGCGCTGTTTCGGATGGGTTGGCCGGGTTATGTGGCAAACGAGCATGCCGCATTCGCATTTGGCCTTGCCAAGGCCGCCTTGGCGGTTATCCGTGATTTAGGGCGGTCAAAAACTCGTGGTTACGGACCACAGAGGGCATTAGGTGGGCGGAGTGCATTTCAAAGAATGATCGCCGAATCTGAATTAAAATTGAGGGGCGCTCGTATGGTCGCTGTGGACTTGTTCGAGAGAGCTTGGCGAGAAGCGAGCGCTGGCAGTGTTCCCGGTCCGGCACTTCAGGCGGAAATGCGTTGTGTGGCGAGCCTGGCAACGGATACGGCGAAAGAGATTATCGCGGAGTCGGTCCGGTTTGGGGCCGGCAGTGCGGTTCGTGAGGAGAGTCAGTTACAGCGGTGCCTACGGGATATCAATGCCGCCGCTGCGCACTTGATGGTGAGTGATTCAGCCTATGAAAACTATGGACAAGCGTTATTGGGCCAGCCAGATTTTGATCCTATGGCTTGATTTATTGGACCTTATCTCATTTAACGGACTGGACGACACAAGGGATGGCCAGGGTTTATGTTGTCATTGGATATAGCAAATTCAATAGTGCTTAGTGCTCTTCGCAAGGCTCGGAAGATGGAAGCGGCCCCGCTCGCAGTGGCGGTGTTGGATGAATCAGGCCAGATGAAATCGTTCCAGCGCGAGGACGAGACCAGTCTTATGAGGGCCGACGTCGCAACGGGGAAGGCATGGGGCGCTCTCGGAATGGGCCGTTCCTCTCGAGTCCTCGGAAAGGTGGCAGAGGAACGACCGCACTTTATACAAGCGTTGACAGCGGTAGCCGCTGGCAAATTGGTTCCGGTTCCCGGGGGGGTGTTGATCAGAAATGAAGACGGACGCATCGTTGGTGCGGTGGGCATTTCCGGGGACACGTCTGAAATTGATGAGGAGTGTGCGGTAGCAGCCATACAGTCCGTAGGGCTTTTTGCGGATGCTGGCGTCTAAAAGCAAGCCGAAGGGATACGAAGATGGGCGAAGTCGACATTGAGGGCCTACGTATACACTACCGCGCAGCTGGGAGCTTGAGTGTCCCGAGGGGGCAGAAGGTCCTTTATGTGCACGGTACGGGATGTGATGGGCGCGTTTGGGAGCGCCACGCAGCGGTGGTCGCGGGAAAGCATACGCCGGTGTGTATTGACCTGCCAGGTCATGGGAACTCGTCTGGTGCGGGGTTTCGAGGAGTCGCCGACCACGCGCATTATGTTGTCGGCCTCGCGGACTATTTGGGTTGGGACGAATTCGTCGTGGCAGGTCACTCTTTGGGAGGCGGGATCGCTCTTCATATAGCGATTTATTTTCCCGAGCGGCTTTGTGGGATGATGTTGGTTGATACGGGCGCCCGGCTTCGTGTTGATCCTCACGTGTTAGAAACAGCCCGCCTGCTAGCATCTGGCCAAAATCCAGCGGCGATTGATCCGCGCTTGGGCTTCGCAAAAAACACACCGCAGCTGGTGGTCGATGCTATAACCTCGTTGACGTCGGAGACTGACCCGAAAGTCACGTACAAAGATTGGATCAGCGATGACACCTTTGATTGTATAAGTCGCCTGAAGGCTATCAAGACAACCTCTATTGCGATTTGTGGGAGTGAAGACTACTTCACCCCCGTTAAATACTCTGAGTATTTCCGAGACAACTTGCCCAGCTGTAGTTTACAAGTTATTGAGGAGTCTGGTCACTGGACTTACCATGAACAACCTCAGGTGTTTGATCGAATTGCATTAGATTATTTGGACAACCTCGACGCGCAAAAATAGCTCTGCCTCGGGCTTGTCCTAAAAACAATCTGAAAGAAGCGGTAGCAGGCAGTGGATCGTTTAGTTCCGTTCTTGGCTCACTCCGCCAAGGCCGGGCCTGTTGCGAACGTGCCCCCAAATGCTCCCCGACGTATGCATTTGAACTTGCCAGGTCGCGTCGTCCACTTCGCGCGCCCCCCATCCGTACTCTACAGTAAAGTCAGACGGCGTTTTCATGTAAAAGGACGTCATGTGGTCGTTAGTGTGCCTACCGAGACTCATTGCTATCTCTATACCGCGGTCTTGACACAAGTAGTATGTGGAGCCGACATCATTGAGGGATTGCGTTTGCAACATAAAATGGTTCAAGCGCTTCGCAGGTCGGGGAGCCTCGATGAACGCGAGCGAATGATGTCGGGGGTTGCAGTGTAAAAAGGTAGCCTTGAAGTTCACTCCGGGCGCCGGCGAAATGTGGACATAGTCGCTTATTCTCATGCCGAGAACATCCCGATAGAACACGGTACTCTCCTCGGCGTTATTGACCAGCATAACGAAATGGCCCATGCCCAGCGAGCCAGTCTTAAAACCGGAGATAGGTCGAGGAGACTGAAATGGCGTTTCAAAATGAACTAAAGGCCCGTAAAAAAGCTCGGATGGAATGCCGCTTGGGTCCTGAAAGTGGAGTAAGCCTGCTACTCGACGGGTAGCCAATTCCGCAGGCGTTGCAGCTCGCGCATCGGACCCGGCAGCCCGCAACTTTTCGCCGAGGGTATTCAGAGCGTGTTCGTCAGCAACTTCCCATCCGATATAGGCAATATCATCTTTTCCTGTCGGGTGAACAAGGAAACGATGGTGGTATTCGTCCATGCGTAGATACAAAGACCCATCGTCCATCCGATCGCTCACCCCTAAACCTAATACCTGTGTAGCGAAGTGTTCCCAGTCTCCGATGTTGCTGACGCTTAGTCCTAAATAACCGAGTTGAGTTACGGTAGCCATAGTTGCTCCTTGCATCCGATGATAGAGGCGCGCACCATTTTGGGTGCGGTAACGGCTCATGACGCCAAAATTCAAGGACGCGATTCTTCCCCCCCGAACGCCAGTTTATCGCTTTCGCCCTCACGGATTAATTTTACTACAATCTCTATTTGCTTTTCGGGGCACGGTCGATATTAACAATAGAGTGGATAACATGCCACCGGTTGTGAATGATCAACTGCTAGCCGCCGAATAGGTTCTTGATTATGAACGAAACGGGTCCCCGGACGTAGTGTCGCACAGATTGCGCCCAATGAGTGACAGCGACAACCCGGTATACGGAGTGAACAGGTTAGTCTATGCTCGCCGGGGCGAAAAGAGAAAGGGACTCTGCAACCCTGGAAGATCGGCGGTTTCCCACGTGTTCCGAAGCGCCTGGGCGGATAACGGCGGCCAGGTCGGATTAATTCAATCTGTCGGGTGGCCTTCACTGTCGCAGAAGTACCAGCGGTACGAACTGAAGGACTGCCCCTGCAGAAAGAACTACAGAGAGGTTGCTATGACAATTGATATTTCCGGAGAATGGATCATAGACGGGCACCCGTGGGATGCCCCGTACGCTGGTAGAGCAAAACTTAACCTGCGACAGTCAGGCACTACAATTATGGGTGAACTTGTCCAGCTCATTGATCCGTTTGCGGGGGTGTCGCTAGATGCGACCAAAGAGACAGAAGCATACGTTGATGGCGAGATTATTGAGCACGAGGACGGCCAGAACCATTTGGTGGTGTTGAAACGGACCAATCCGGACAGCTCTTTCCGCGCCGTATTTGCGGGGGTACTCAACGCCGAATGTGGTACAATGACGGGCACGTTCATGAACACTCTTCGGAAGGGGGGGTCCTTCGTTATGTCACGGCGGGCGACATTGGTTGACTCAACCACCGGTACCCCAAACGGAAGCATTTAGTCCGGCACAGTCGATCTCGTGTACTTGGCGTTTGACCCCTTGAAGACGGATGGGGTGTTTCCTTGGCTTCCCGTATTGCGATTCATCCCGTACTCACTTGAGGGATGCTAGAAAATCCAGGAACGCGGTTTGGCATTCTCCGGCACGGTCGACATAGATCTCGTGTC
>CAZSWX010000259.1:0-3930 GCA_964610865.1 uncultured Enterobacteriaceae bacterium | reverse complement strand
CGCAACAATAACCCTCGAGGAAGGTCCCGAAATTGTAACCAACGTAGTGGACATCGATCCCGTGGCCGTCCGGATCGGCATGGCGGTCCGTCTAGTGGTGCGCAAGCGCGGCGAATACTCGTTACCATTCGCATCAGCAAACATCTAAAAATGCTTGACAAGTCACCGACCACGCGGATGAGAGCGAAGGCTATTCCTGACACGGCAGACGCGCCTATGTGATGTAACGCCCGAATGCCAAATAGCCGTGTGTGTGATTGGCGGTGCTCAACCCTTCCCCTTTCCCAGTGAGTTGCGGGAGACCTTCTATCGCGACTACCCCTCCTCTTCCATCAGCAAATTGAAGCCTCTCTAACGGAAAACTTCGCCGCACATACGATAAGAACCGGGCCCGTAATAATGATCCAGACCAACACTTTTACATGGGTAGAACGACAGACATAATCCGGAACACAACAACCTATCGTAAATACCAGCGAACAAATTGGGTTATTAATGCCACCAAGCTAGCGTGCCCCAATCTTGCAATTGGGACTACGGGAATACAACGACACCACCGAGTAATTTATTGTATTCCCTCCTAGCTCTAAATATATGCTCGCCGCGAAGTCTCTGGGGCACCTCAAATACCCGGCGCGAGGAAGGATCCGACGAAAGGTCGGCCAGAGCCGTTGAGTACCAACACAGGCAATTCTATAATCGTATATGAAACGACAACACCAGATCGAAAATAACGGAAGGCAGGGCTAAACATATGGGGCGACACGGCGGCATTTACCAGGGGATTGTTAAAGACAACCGAGATCCGGAAAAAAAACTTCGACTCAAGGTCGAGGTTTTCGAGGTTCCCGGAGTCGCCGATTGGGCGCTCCCCTGTTTAACGCCCGGCCAGAAAACCATTCCCGGCATAGGGCAAACCGTGTGGCTTCTTTTCCAAGCCGGAGAGGCCACTCGGCCCGTATGGTTAGGTGTCTTGCCTCAATCCCAGGTTGGATAAAGGCCCACCTACTCCTCCACTGTGCACTCAGCGCTTAGACTCGAACAGATACACACGACCTACGTTAACTTCCCCCATGATATGCTGACCCGGAGTACTCATTGCAAACTCGGGTATACCATCGTCATTGAGGTCACCTGGGGAAAGAACAGTATATCCGAATTTCGAACCCTGGTGTCCCATCGGATTATCAAGCGTCATCAAGTGACGGCCGTCCCGGCCATTATATACAAACACCTCACCTTGGATGTCGAAGGCGTCAACGGCTTGGAATGGGGCACCAACAAGTATCTCGGGCACATCGTCCGCATTGACGTCCATGCTAGTAGCGATGGCCCAGCCAAAACCAGCGTGCTTCCGTGGGAACGGGTCTCTCAAGGTATAAATAAGGGATCCATCCTTGCCACTAAGTGCATAAACTATTCCTTGGCCAGGGTATGGACCCACATCATGATATGGCGCACCAACAAGTAGATCTGAGGTCCCATCCTTATTCAAATCACCGGCATTTATTACGCGCCAACCGAATGTCGCCCCTTCGGAAGGTTCCGGATGGTCTAATGGAAGCAATAAACTACCGTCAGAACCACTAAAAATATATCCGCGCCCTTGCACGGTTAGCCCCTTGACCGTTGTGTAGGGCGCTCCGACGGCAATATCGTGAACACCGTCCTGATTCAAATCGCCTGCACTGTTAACATACCACCCAAACGCGGCTTCACCCTGTCCCCCTGGCGGAGCAAGTGTATGTACAAGCGAGCCATCAGCACCGCTGTAAACATAGGCGCGGCCCTCCGCGTCCTGTGCATAAGCGCCCACTGCCAACTCCGGTACGCCGTCCCCTGTGAGATCGCCCAAACCGGCAACAGACCAGCCAAACCCTGCGCCGGCTTGAGGACGTTCGGGCGCCAGCGTCATGAGATAACTCCCATCTTTTCCATTGAGCACGTAAGCCCTGCCACTCTTTTTCTGTCCGAAAGCCCCAATTAACAAATCTGCAGTCCCGTCGCCGTCTACATCCCCAGCGGAGGCGACCGCACAGGCGAACGCGGCGGATTTCTGCGGAAAAGGATGGTCAATCACATACAGAAGTTTGGCAGAGTCTCCGTCAAACACAAACGCTCGCCCTTGATGGTCGGCGTTCTCGCCGGATTTAGCGTGCCCTCCAATACCGACTTCCTTACCGGTCATGCCTTCTTTGGCGTAAGGCTGGTCGTATGCTCCTACTAAGTAGTCTGGCACACCGTCTCCCGTGATGTCCTCAAGCATAGCCAGAGAAGTCGAAAAGCTGGAGAACCGAATGCGCACGGGATTATCCAATATTTTGATATTCGGACCCGCGGCCGCATACCTTCCGGCTAGTACACTACCGGCGACAAGCATGCACACGAGCATTTTTCCCACGACATTCACGTACCACGGTCCACGCATCAGCTAACTCCTTCTCTCAGAAAATCTCTTTCACTCTGAATGGTACGCGACGCATCACGGCCGCCACCAACGCACGAATGTCACCTCGAAGACGCTCTTCATAAAAGGGGGATATTCACAACCAAAGAAAACCCTGCGATCCCGGTCTTTAAATCTGCGCGGCAGCTTCCACTATTGAAGCCACGTTGTCGAGACAACTATCCACGCTCCCTGTGGCTATAGACTGAGCAAACGGTTGCGAAAACAGCACGAGGCGATTTGCCCCGGCCTCGGCATACGCCCGCATTTCGTCGACCGAGAGGTTCCCGTCTTTCGGATCGACAAAGGCGGACATATGTAGAGCGTCAGCGTTCCTTCCAAATTCTTTTGCCATTCGCCGTATGGATTTTACCTTATCTTCGTAATCACCAGGGTCGTTTGCTAGGGGGCACCATCCGTCGTACGTTCTCGCAACCCGCTCCAGAGCTTTCGGAACATGCCCGCCAAGATAAATGGGAGGCCCCGCACTTTGAACAGGCTTCGGGTCGCAATAAACCGGCGGAAACTGGACCATCTCACCATCGTAACTCGGTTCTTTCTGAGTCCAACACGCACGAAGCGCCTCAGTAGTTTCTCGGAGCCGTCTCCAACGTAGCCGGAAGTTGGTTCCCATAATTTCCGTCTCTTCTCGGAGCCAGCCGGCGCCAACTCCGATCATTGTTCGCCCGGCAGAATACAGATCCAATGTCGCGATCGCCTTTGCGGTAATCAGCGGCTCCCGTTCGGGAAATAGACAGATACCGGTAGCCAGTTTTAGCCGGGTAGTAGCCGCTGCCGCCATCGTTAAGGCGATGAATGGATCAGCCCACCGGTTATAATGCTCCGGGAGGGTTCCGCCGCCTGGCACCTCGGTCTTAAATCCAACTGGAATCACTGGATGTTCAGGTATCCACAGGGATTCGAATCCCAGGCCCTCGACTCTTTTAGCAATTCCGCCAATGTCCTTGGTCTCTACCGTAGCCGGCACGAGAATGCCAATGTCCATGCACCTTCCCCCCGTTTCGACGATCCGGTCCTGACCTCGGAAAGCGTCGTATCAAAAATGAGGACACGGGTGGGCCCATCGGCGCCCACCCGTCAGAATTTGGTCCAAGCTGTCTATGCGCTCCGGACGATACGCCCGGGACGCGCGTCCGTCTCCTTACCATTCTGTTGAACGACTTCGCCGCTCACGTATGTCCGCTCGTACCCTTTGGCCGTCTGCATCAAG
This sequence comes from uncultured Enterobacteriaceae bacterium, assembly GCA_964610865.1. Classification (GTDB taxonomy): domain Bacteria; phylum Desulfobacterota; class Binatia; order Bin18; family Bin18; genus Bin18. The sequence goes on along the minus strand of CAZSWX010000259.1, from coordinate 253 downwards.
CGTGGCATCCCGGCGGGGAGATCATAAACCATTTCGGGGTGCGAAACACTCAAATTTTCGTAGTCGATAACATTAACATCAGCCTTCGCTCCAACTTCCAACGTGCCACGATCCCGCATACCGAACAACCGCGCACCGTCGTGTGTCAGTTTCTTCACTACGAATTCAAGCGGCAACCGTTGCGGGTCACCCGCGGCCTTATCACGAGCCCAATGTGTTAATGCATAGGTCGGTACACCAGCGTCGATAATTT
>CAZSWX010000258.1:0-3939 GCA_964610865.1 uncultured Enterobacteriaceae bacterium | reverse complement strand
AGGACGCCGGCCTCTCACGTCGGTAACACGGGTTCGATTCCCGTTGGGACCAAGTCCTTATCTAGAACAATTATCTCGGGAAAGCGTATATAAAGACGCTGTGGCCCAATCTGGTCGTCCAATACCCTGAGGCCGGTTTTGTAGAGAACGTTGGTTTATGAATCGGCCTTTAGAAATGCGACCGTGGGGGCGGCTGGCGCCCGCGCAGGTTGATAGTTCTATTTTGCTGGCGCTTCTAACAGGACAACTGCTTCGGCGGTCATGCCTTCACCCCGCCCCACGAAACCCAACTTTTCTCCGGTAGTGGCTTTGACATTAATCGCGGACCGGCCTATGCCCAAGGCTTGGCTCAGGTTAGTTCGCATGTCGTCCTTGAACGGCCCGATCTTCGGATGTTCGGCCATCAATGTTAGGTCCGCGTTCTGTATACGGAATCCCTTGTCTCCAACCTTTTTTGCGACGATGTTTAGAAGGTGCAGGCTGGACATACCCTTGTAGCGTTGGTTTGTGTCGGGGAAGTGTTCGCCGATATCGCCTTCGCCGATGGCCCCTAGCAGGGCATTGGCGAGGGCGTGGCACACTACGTCGGCGTCCGAGTGTCCGGCAAGCCCGCGTTCGAAGGGTATCCGAACTCCGCCTAGGGTTAGGCTGCGGCCCGGTTCCAGCCGGTGTGTATCCACTCCGTGACCGATACGGAAAGACATAATATTAAGTGTCCTGTAGATTGTTTTCCATGAGCTGTACTAAGTGTTTATTGAAACTTACGGGATCGGCAATTTCAGATCCCTCGGCCAGCAAACCATATCCCAAAAGAAGTTCAGCATAGGTTTCTATCGCCTGGGAGTCTTTGTTTTCTTCGTAGATGGCGCTGATTCTTTCGAGAAGGTGGTGGTGTGGATTCAGTTCCATAATTCGTTTCTGTTTGGGGACGTTCTGTTGCGCTTGCTGGAGCAGTCGCTCCATTTGAGGACTGTGTTCGTCGTCCTCGCTTACCAGGCATACTGGAGAAGAGCGAAGACGGTTAGATAAACGAACCTCCTTAATATTTTCTGCCAAGTGTTCCTGAAGGGCGCTCAACAGCGCCGTAAAATTCTGCGATTTGGCTTGTAGTTCTTGTTCCGCTTCCTCGCGTTCGCTTTCAGTTCCGAGTTGGACGGTTCCCTTTCCAATCGACTTTAACTTTTTCCCGTCGAATTCTGGTAAGGATTGAACAACGAGCTCGTCGACAGGGTCAGTTAAGTACAGGACCTCGTGCCCCTTTTCGGTGAAAGCTTCTAAATGCGGGGAGTGCTTTACTGCGTTTAAAGACTCGCCCGTTAGATAAAATATTTCGGGCTGCGCAAGAGGCATGCGTTCGACATAGTCTTTGAGGCTGACCAATTTTTCGTCTTCTTTCGAGGAAGGGAAAAGAAGTAACGGGGCGATCTTGTCTTTATTCTCAGGATCGGTACTGAGCCCTTCTTTCAGGACACGACCAAACGGCTCCCAAAATTTCAGGTATTCATCGGCGTCACTGCTGGCCAAGTTGCGGAGTTCGTCCAATACCTTTTTTGTCAGCCAACTGCGCATCTGAGAGATGTGCCGGTCCTGTTGTAGGCGTTGACGAGAGACATTTAGTGGTAGATCGGCGGAATCTACTACCCCTTTTAGGAAGCGTAAATACCGTGGGATCAATTCTTCGCATTGTTCCATAATGAGTACACGTTGCGCGTACAGTTGTAAGCCGAACGGTGAGGCATGAAAGGACATATCGAACGGAGCCTGGGCTGGAAGGAATATGAGCGCCTGGAATTCGAAGCGGCCCTCGGCGCGAAATTTGAGGGTTTTAAGTGGAGCGGTCCAATCGTGAGAGAGGTGCTTATAGAACTCCGTATATTCTTCTTCTGAAACCTCGGACTGTTGTCTAGTCCAGAGAGGTTTCATGGAGTTTAGCGTTTTATCCTCGGTGATGAGATTCGTCTTAGCGCCTTCTTTGGGTTTTCCATCACTGTCTCGCTCTACTTCCTCACGGACTTGCTTGTTCTTGATCGGATACGTGACGAAGTCGGAATGGAGCTTAATTATGTTGGCAATTGTCCACTGGTCGGTATAATCTTCTATTCCGTTGTCAGGGTCCGAGGCTTTTAGGTGCAAAGTAATCGAGGTGCCGCAACTATCCCGTGAGGTGTCTTGCAGGGAATATTCACCGTCCCCCGTCGACTCCCACATCGTGGAGTTTTCCTCACCAGCCTTTCGGGTCGTCAGCGTGACCTTGTTTGCGACCATAAAAGCGGAATAGAAGCCGACCCCGAACCGGCCGATGAGTTCCGATAGGGCCTCGGGCGATTTTCCTTCCTTCTGTACCTCCTCCAAGAGTGTCCGTGTTCCGGATTTTGCTATAGTCCCAATGTTTGCGACAACCTCTTCGCGCGACATACCAATTCCGTTGTCTGTAACGGACAGTGTCCTTGTCTTTTTGTCCACTTCCAGACGGATCTCGAGAGTGGTCGTATCGGGTAGCAAATCGGGGTGTGTCAGTGATTCGAAACGCAGTTTGTCTAATGCGTCGGAGGCATTGGATACGAGTTCTCGCAGAAAAATATCCTTGTTTGTGTAGAGGGAATGAATGACAAGATTTAAAAGTTGCTTTGTTTCGGCCTGAAACGAAAACGTCTGCGCCGATTGGTCCGGTGATTGAGCTACCATGGTCGCCTCCTCGTTGTTGGTACTTAGAATATACGAGACTGTCTGGTCGGGGTACAGGGCCTCTCTGTGCGCTGGCGTTGTCTCTCCAACTGTAAAAGTTCCAAGCCGCTGCCGCGGATGGCGAGGGTTTCTTTCGAAGTGCGAAACTTGGTCGGCAAAGAGAGTGGTCGTCGTTCGTACACACCAAGTGGGAAGTGACAGTGACCGTCGATCTTGCATTCGGGCATGTTTTTCTGGATAAAGTGAGGAGGTAACAGAACAAACCTATTTAAGAGAAACAGGGAAGAGGAAGGCCAGCTCTCGGCCGGACGGGTTTGCCTGAGTAACAACCATGAGAAAGCCCCCTCGCTTGTATGCAGGAGACACAATCGGAATTGTATCTCCTGCAGCCGCCGTGGAAGAATCGAGATTGAAGCGCGGTGTGGCCGTGTTAGAGAAGACGGGCTTTTCGGTTCGAATAGGGGCGAGGGCGCTCCACCGAGATCGGTTTTTTGCTGGGTCAGATGAAGACCGCGCAGCGGAGTTAATAGAGATGCTTCGTGACCCGAGCATTAGGGCAATTTTCTGCAGCCGGGCGGGGTACGGCTCTGGCCGGTTAGTGCCGCTGCTTGCCCGAGAGGGGATCAGGGATATTTCCAAGATTTTTGTTGGTTACAGCGATGCGACGGCATTGCTGAATTTGTTTCTACAAGAGACCGGGATGGTTTGTTTCCACGGGCCTGTCGTTGCCGGCGAGTTTGCGAGTGTGGCTTCGGAAGATTCGCTATTGCATCTGTTGTGGCTATTGACGGTGGGGCAGGGTTTAGAGCATTTGCCGTATCCCACGACGCTTAGAGGAGGCATTGGAGAGGGAACCCTCGTTGGGGGATGCTTGTCCATCCTGACTGCAACCTTAGGGACGCCATTTGCATTTAGCCCAGGAAAGGCTATCCTGTTTCTCGAAGATGTCGGGGAAGCCCCCTATCGGGTAGATAGGATGCTGACCCAATTAAAGCAGGCCGGAATTTTCGAAGAATTGGCGGGTGTGGTGTTAGGGGAGATGAATGGGTGCCAGGGAAAAGACGAAGATCCGACCTTACTCCTATCCGTTGTTTCGGACATTTTCGCCGATTACTCATACCCCGTCGCATTTGGATTACCGGCTGGACACGGACCGAAGAATTTTACCCTGCCCCTTGGAACGAGGGTCAGAATGGACGCCGAAAGGAAAACGTTAGAATTTCTAGAGACTGCGGTAGCATAAAATAGGAGGAG
>CAZSWX010000257.1:0-3947 GCA_964610865.1 uncultured Enterobacteriaceae bacterium | reverse complement strand
GTTGCAACGATTCTCATAACTCTACTCCTTGTCCTACAACTACCAACCGACTTACTTCTAACACAGCAACCGGAATCAATCGATTCAAGTGCAAGCGCTTTTAGCTTATCTAAAGAGGCTCCCTTCCGGTAGAAAACAAAACCATATACCCTTGCCCGAACCCGCTGTCTCGAAGCCCTTAGAGACAGGTTCTCGGAGGATGTACCAGTGGATTTCAAAGAAGTTGTCGGCCGCAGACGTTCCATTCGCTATTTTCTGCCCTGGCGTCCAGTCGAGCGCCTCAAGGTACAAACCATTCTAGAAGCGGCACGCCTTGCCAGCCGCGCCGGGAACGCAGATTTTGCACGCGCGGTCGTGGTCGAGAGGGAAACCCTATCGCCAGCAGATATAACATCACTCACTATCCCCGAAAATGATGGAATTATAAATCTGGCGCCGATCCATATTTATTGGTGGGGCGACACGAAAGCACTAACTCGCGATATGAAAGATCGGACCAAAAAGCAAATCGACATGCAAATCTTAAATGCGAGCCATGGTTGGACCCACAAGTTTGTGGACGAGATAGCCTACCCCAAGACGGTTCAAGCAGTTGAATCAGATTCAGCCCTTGAAGCCAAAATCACCGGATGTGAGACAGGGTTAGCTATTAGCCAAGCCCTCCTAGCTGCTGTTGACGAAGGGTTAGGTACGACTCTGAGCGCATTCCCCGAATCTGCCGCCCGACAGCTCCTCAAAGTGCCTGACACCTGGACACCTATGTGGGTACAGTTCGTCGGGTACCCTGCAGAGAGTCCCGAGGCGGGCGGACAGCGTCCACGTCCCCCACTGGGAGAACTATACCACGAGGGCACTTACGGTCGCCCCTTTCGGGGCACAGAGGAAGGAGTCGCACAGCTCATGCGAGACAAAATGATACAATCCTCCGCTCCTCTCGCCTGGAGACGCGAAGAGGTTCGAGCCGTTAGCCGCATGCTTGGCTTACCGCTAGAGTGACACCGTCGGTCAGCAAACAGTCGGAGAGGAAGGAAGCACCCTATGCTTAATGATAAGTCACTACCCGAAACCGTAGAGGCATGGTTGACAGGCCTGGAAGAGCAATCAGGTATTCCTCGTAGAGAAGGCTTAGAGAGAGTCTCCACACTAGAAACTTTCTGTAAACTCGTGCAAAAAGAACCGAACCAAATCATTGAAGAGTGTCTGCGAGAAGTCGAAGGCGGGAAAAAAATCCGTGTGAAAGGAAGACGCTTCTATGCGGAAAAAATTACAGAATTTGAAGAAACGATCGAAGGTGGGCCAGGTATTAAGCGTAGAAATGGAAATTTCATACGCAGCTTTCTGATACACAATGGAATACTCTTGCAAACGAGCCCACTATCTTAGATGCTGTCCGCAAATGCGCCCGTACTAACTGTAAGTAGCCAGCGGCATAGCCACGCGGCGGGCTACCTGTCGCTACCCTGAAGAGCCTCGTTAAACTCCTTAAGGTCGTGAAGCGCGGCCGTTATGTCTGCCAGAGAGTAACGAGCATTCCGCGGGCTCGTAGAGGGAATAACAAACACTCGAGCGCCCCCGAAACGGGTATCACCGTAACCTACACTAGCCGCGTTTCCACAACAAATGCGATAGCCCGTTAGACCATTGAAACACACCACTCTCGGGGCGTAGCGGGTGATCTTGTCACGCAATCTCTTGGCGCCATCTCGAAATTCGCGTTTCGCCACCTCATGAATGCCGGACGTGGGCCTTTTAACAATATCAGTCAGTCCGATGCCCCATGACGTTAGTCGCCAGTCATCCTCTGCACCCATCGGATCAGGAATGAGACCCGAGGCCGACAAAGCCTTCCAAAAACGATTCGCTGTATTAGCGTAATAATGTCCTACCTCTGCGGAATATAGTCCGGGATTCAAACCGACAAAAACAATTTCGAGATTATTGATTAAATAATCGGGTAATGTGCCGACAGATCCTCCGATTCCACCATTTGGTTCGTCTATCTTTGTGTTTTTCGCCATTGCAGACCAGATTAATGCTGCCCAAATTCATTTTAAGACGAGAGCCATTTATACTGCAACGCTAAACCTCTATTGCTCCAGACCGTTGCAAGCGACCCCAATAGTATAGTGTAGATTCTCGTGCGGGGTATTTTCAATTGCGTCTGTGGCTCCAGGAGATTTGGCGATTTCTGTACAATCCGCAAGGTGCCTGCCCCTATCAGTAGTGGCCACGCACAGGACAATCTCATTCTCCATTCCCGAACGGGAATTGCGGCGGTATAGAGCCAAGCATCTTCGAAGTAGTTTCGGGCACGCTGGTGCAGCTCGTCTAAAAAGGGGCGCAACGTCGAAATAGTGTCTCGCCGCAACAGCGCCTCCGGTTCAATGCCAAATCGTGCCAATTCCTCTCTAGGCAGATAGCAGCGCCCTATCCGGAGATCCGCGGGGATATCCCGCAAGATATTGGTCAATTGGAGACCCTTTCCAAACCGCACCGATCGACCGATCATTTCCTGCGCGTCGCACTGTCCTAGAGCTGGCAGATACTCTAAAGCCAACCTTGTCCAAAACTCGCCGACGCATCCCGCAACCAGATACATATATTTTTCAAGTTCATCCATCGTTTGAAGTGCCGTAATGTCTCCGTCCGCGCGCCAGCGGAACAGCCTTAGATCCATCTCCATTCCCTGTGTCAGCGTTAGAACGAGATTTCTGATGTGCTTACGTTCGTCCGGTTCCAGACCGTCAAAATACATGAAACAGGCATCTAAATTTTGAAGCAATCGATGTTCAGCGGAAGGCGAATTTTGGCCGTTCATATTCTGCCTGAGCTCACTACAGAAATGCCCGCCCCCGTGTTCAAATGCTTCCCTAAACCTCGTCAAATAGTGTGTCCGAAGCTCCGGCGGAAGGATTTCGGTATCAGCCATTGTATCAGCGGCTCGGCAGAACAGGTAACCTAGACCTAATGAACGTCTCACTTTCGTTGGTGCCACACGCAGACTTAGGTAGAAGGACCTGCTCACCGCCGGGAGGATCCGGTACAGTAACTCCTTCTCCAAACCGCACGAATATTTCAACGGATCAAGCATAGGAAGTGATACCGTCCAATCTCATCGGGCTCTGACGCGGTTAAAAGGTCGCCAAACCAGAGTTGCGGAAGGCATCTAAGGCCTTCTTCCGCATCGAAAAATTGTCTTTCTCTTGGGTCGTCATCTCTGCGAATGTTCGCTCGCTTTCTAAAGGCCGGAAGATCGGGTCCCACCCGAAACCGGCGTTACCTTTGGGCTGACTCAAAACAGTTCCTCGCACTTCACCAACAAACAACCTGGGTTTCGCCCCATTACTGTATCCCAGCATAGTCACGGCGGTCGCCCCCCGATTCGACTCCGCACTAAGCATTCTGCACAGACCTTCCACGCCCACCGTACTAACGAACCACTTTGTGAGTGCTCCAGGCAAGCCGTTCCAGGCCGCAATCCTGATTCCTGTATCCTCCACCAATACCGGGCCATCTATTGCTCGCTGCGCCAATTTAGCCTTCTTCTCCACAACCGGAGCAAACTCAACTGACTGGATTTCCTCGAGTTCGACATGCTTATGTGTAAGTGAAATACCCAAAATGCGCTCAAATTCGCGTACTTTTTCACGATTTCCTGTCACAAGGGTCAGCATGGTTCCATAGGCCTTTTGGGATCAAATATCCAATCAAGTCTTCTTTCGCCCTGTGGAGCGACTTCCACTTAGATCTAACGCGTGGACACGGTGCCCTTTCGCTTGCAAAGACCAGAGTCTAAATAATTCCTCCCCATCTATCAAACTAATTTCACGTTCCAAAGCAAAGCGGTGTGCCCCACGAGAGACGTTTCCCACCGTAACAATAACCATTTGGGAAGGGTCTCTCTTCGGCTGTGCGGCCAAAAGAGTATTAATAAACTCTTCGTCTAT
>CAZSWX010000256.1:0-3976 GCA_964610865.1 uncultured Enterobacteriaceae bacterium | reverse complement strand
ATATGAAGTATGAGGAACCTTTCAAATAAAGGCAGAAAAATTATTCTTACCTTGTTCTGCGTTGGTGTAATTTCAACTGCCGGAGATTCATCAGTGTGCGCGAAGGCGAGTGAGTCCTTCGTTTCCCGTTCCAATGGAGGCATGGTTGTTGCAGCGAATCCGGAGGCCAGTGAGGCAGGCATCAAGATGCTGGAAAACGGCGGGAATGCTTTCGATGCTGCGGTAGCTAGCTCTTTCGCAATTAGCGTTTTGCGGCCCCAATCGACAGGGATCGGTGGTGGTGGGTTTTTGCTTTTTTACAGGCAGGGGATAGGAAAGGCTGGCGCTATAGATTTTCGTGAAAGGGCTCCGCTCGATGCAGAACGCGATATGTTTGTAAGAGACGGGCGCGTAGTAGCGTCTCTCAGCCGAAAAGGGGGCCTTGCTGTTGCGGTACCCGGTCTGGTCGCTGGGCTGCTCGACGTACATCACAGGTTCGGAAATCTTGCGCTCGCCGAAGTGATGGGACCCGCTATCCGCCTGGCGACTGATGGTTTTGCGGTGTATCCCCACCTGGAAAGGGCTATCCGTTACCGAGAAGATATGCTTGCCGCTTCTGAAGAGAGCAAAGAGATCTATTTCCGTGGAGATTTGCCGTTGAAGGTGGGTGAGTTTCTGATCCAAAGAAACCTCGCGAAGACGCTCGTAGCTATTTCGCGCTACGGTAACGACGCTTTCTATAGAGGTAGGACAGCCGAGGCTATAGTGACAGAAATCCGTGAGAATGGTGGAATAGTAAGGCAAACTGATCTAGAAACTTACCGGGTCATCAATCGCGAGCCAGTAAAGGGGGTTTTTGAGGGCGCCGAAGTGATAGGGATGCCACCGCCGAGTTCCGGGGGTGTGCTGTTGGTTCAAATGCTGAATGTATTGTCAGGATTTCCCCAAATGAAACTGGGGTTTGAGAATCCTCAATTCACTCACTTGCTCGCAGAAACGCTCCGTCTCGGGTTTAGGGATAGAGCGTACTACCTCGGAGATAGTGATTTTGTAAGTATCCCAGTGGATCTTCTGACATCCTCCGCATACGCCAAAACCCAACGCGGTCAAATCAATATAGCGAATGCTACGCCGAGCAAGGGGATTCCTATACAGGAACCTGCAAAGATTGAATCTACTAGCACGACGCATATCTCGGTACTAGACCAACAGGGGAATGCTGTGGCCACTACGCAAACGGTCAACTTGTACTTCGGAAGCGGGGTTATCGTGGAAGGGACTGGAATAATGCTGAACGACGAGATGGATGATTTCAATGCACAGCCAGACCAACCCAATGCTTTCGGATTAATAGGTAATTCCGAAGCTAATGCCATCGAGGCGAGTAAAACACCGCTCAGTAGTATGAGTCCCACGATTGTAACACGTGATGGTGTTGTAGAATTAATCCTAGGTGGGCCGGGCGGTTCGCGCATTATAAGTTCTGTTTTGCAGGTACTAGTTAATGTGTTGGCGAATAACATGTCACTGCCAGAAGCTATGAGTGCGGCGCGGATCCATCATCAGTGGTACCCTGACGTTTTAAACGTGGAGGTTAACGTCGGCACAGCCCGAGACGATCTGATAAAGAAATTGAGTGAAATGGGACACACAATAAAGGTGAGTGAATGGGGACCGAGTAAGAGGTCTCGGTTCGGGAACTTGCAGGCGATCCATGTTGACACGCGAACCGGGACCGTGACGGGTGTGTCCGATCCGCGAGGCGAGGGCGAGCCACGGGGACTGGATGCCAACGAAGGTGGGTAGCCCGCGGACTATTGAGGTGTGAAAGACGGAATAGCAGAGATATAATGTGAACTCGCCAACACGGCCGGGAAAGGAAGTTATTCATGGCCACAGACATAGATACAGATTTTTACGTTATTGAGGAACTTTTGAGTGAAGAAGAACGCATGGTACGGACCGTGGCTCGCCGGTTTGTGGATGATGAGTTCATGCCGTTGATACAAAAATGCTTTCGAGAAGGTTCTTTCCCTATGGAGGTAGTACCCCGGCTGGCGGAGTTGGGGTTTTTGGGCGTTACTATACCTGAGGAATACGGTGGTGCCGGAATGAGCAGCGTCGTGTATGGGTTAGTGAGTCAAGAACTGGAGCGGGGCGATAGCGGGCTGAGATCCTTTGTCAGTGTTCAATCCTCCCTAGTGATGTTTCCCATCTTTACCTTCGGTTCCGAGGAACAGAAACGTTCTTGGTTACCCCTTCTTGCTACAGGACGGGCCGTGGGTTGTTTCGGCCTCACCGAACCGGATTTCGGTTCGAATCCGGGCGGGATGATAACACGCGCGCGCGAAGAAAGGGACGGATTTCTCATAAATGGAAGGAAGCGTTGGATTACGAACGGCTCCGTGTCAGACGTGGCTGTTGTGTGGGCACAGCTTGAGGAAGACGGTCATGACGTAATTCGTGGATTTCTAGTTGAAAAAGAGCGTAAGGGATTCACGCGCGAGGACATAGCCGGAAAATTCAGCTTTAGAGGTTCGGTTACTTCAGAGTTGATTTTTGAAGATTGCTGGATACCGCGGGAGAATATTCTACCAGGATCAGGGGGATTGAAATCTCCGCTGATGTGTTTAACACAAGCCCGGTACGGTATCTCTTGGGGAGCTACCGGAGCGGCACTCGCCTGTTATGAATGTGCGGTCGACTATGCTCAGAATCGCACTATGTTTTCTCGGCCGATAGGTGGGTATCAATTAGTGCAAGCCAAATTAGCAACAATGCTGACGGAGATTACGAAAGCACAATTATTGGCTTATAGATTAGGGAGATTGAAGGACGCGGGTACGATGAGACCAGACCAAGTGAGCATGGCGAAAATGAATAATGTTTCGACGGCGCTCGATACGGCTCGAATGGCAAGAGATATACTCGGGGGCAACGGCATTACCGACGAATACCCCGTGATCCGACACTTGCTCAACCTCGAGACGGTCAACACGTACGAAGGTACTGAGGACATCCACCGACTAACACTCGGGCGATACATAACAGGTCTGAGCGCGTTCGAGTGATTATACAAGGCTACGAGACCAAAACCGAGGCGGTTTTAATAGGTGCGCGGACCCTTCCCCTCATAAAAGTGAAAAACTTAGAAGGGCTGGTTGATCGGGAAGCGTTGTTGTCGGACGATTCGGAGGAGCCGCCGTATTGGGCCCATTTATGGACGGGAAGTATCACTTTAGTGCGTTATTTGGATTCTCGTGTGTTGTTACAGGGCGAGAATGTCCTAGATCTTGGGTGTGGACTTGGTCTCGTAGGTGTTATGGCTGCGCTCAAGGGAGGAAATGTCACATTTGCAGATAAAGAGAGGGAGGCGTTAGCCTTCGCACGACAGAGTGCGAGTTTGAACGAATGTCTCAATACTCAAACTACCCTCGTAGACTTTACGGTGAGCAATTTGCGTAGGAGGTTTTCCATCATTCTTGGGGCTGAAGTACTATATGACAGGCCTACATTCCCGCAAATAATACTTTTTTTAAGGAGGCATTTGGAGATAGGAGGACGAGCTATTTTTGCTGATGCCCATCGGACAAACACGGACGAATTCTATCACGCTCTAGACCAAACCGATTTTGAGTGGACGAAAGAGCAATTCAACGAAGTAGAAGAAGGTATACCGCTGAAGGTTGATATTGTTATCGTGAGGCATAGCGACAGAGGAAACACGTACCATTGGTAACCAATCGGACAATTTCAAAGGTTATAGCTTTACTCCGGCAGGAGTATATGACTTGGAACCCGCCGGTGGTTACAGAAATGGCTGGTTTTTCCCGCGATCCTTACCTAGTTTTGATTGCTTGTTTGCTGAGTTTGCGGACCAAAGACGAAACAACCGGCCCAGCTGCCCGGCGCTTATTCGCGCACGCGGATATCCCCAAGGCAATGGTAAAACTGTCAATTGGTGAGATCAAGAAGTACATCTATCCGGTAGGTTTCT
>CAZSWX010000255.1:0-3989 GCA_964610865.1 uncultured Enterobacteriaceae bacterium | reverse complement strand
CTCCGAACAAGTGAAACCCGCCGATCGCAGCTTGGGGAGGTTGATCAGATATCTTTGTCCTTACGTAGTCTAATGTATTGATTAAGCCTGCATGTCCACAACCCGAAACGACCACCGGCCCGACCGACGTAACGACAATGAGCGCCTGGCTTTCATGTATGATGTCGTGGATTTTTTTTCCCTTCATTTGCACCACTGATGCGCTACTTTGCGGATAGTTTTTTTCTGGATGGAGTCTGGGAACGGGACCCGTTACCCATACCTGAGGCGCTATTTCTGCTGTTTCAGAATAAACGATAAAGGTGGACCCCAAGGCCTCTAAAACCGCCTTTCGCCCTACCATAGGGTTACGTTCCACATTGTTCGGCCCGGGGCGCGAGTTAAAAATACCCTCGGCAACATGAATACGAGACAAGGCCTTCGGGTTACGCTGTGTGAGTTCTTTCCGTAACGTTTCAAGCCCGCCGGTGTGGTCAAGGTGATGGTGGCTCAAGATGAGATCTTCGGCACGCGAAAGATCGATGCCTAATACTTCTGCATTATATATTACATTTCTCGGAGACCAGCCTGTGTCAAACAAAAAGGCGCGTTCACCGACTTCGATCCAGGCCGCAAAACTCCACTCCCCTTTGGTCGTTGCGAGCACCTTCTCGTGAGTGTGCATATCTCCCACGTTCGTCGCCAATATAGTAACGGAGACCTCGGCATTCCTAGCCTCGGCTGGACTTACGGCAAAGCTGGTCCCGAGGGCCATCAAGAGGAACAGAACGTTTCGACATCCGAAAACAAATCGCATCGCACCGCCCTCCAACTTAGCTGCACGGAATACTGTTCCGGCGCTCACTGATGACGTAATGAGGTTAGACCATACCAAGAGTGCTTGGCGAGACTGCCAGGAGAAGTCCCAGACCGATCAAGCCGAGACCCGTGCCTTTGCCGAAAGCCACTCCATTAGGAAGAATCTTCTCTAAAAAAATGATTAGAGTTAGAACCCCCATCCACACAAGGTTCATAGTTCCAACCACAAACAAAACGGTCATCAGGCTCCAGCAACACCCCAGGCAGAAAAAGCCGTGTTGCACCCCCATCCGGAATGCGCCCCAACGTCCCTCTCGCCAGTTGGTAAGCAGAAAACCAAAGGGGGAACGACATTTTGATAGGCATATATATTTAAGAGGAGTAAGCTGATAGAGACCCGCGACAACGAGCGTCCCGCCTCCAATGACGGTTCCGTATGTTCGCAAACCCGGAAACGTGTGAGGCAAAGATTGAATAGCAATATCACCGGCATACGCGACCCCACCGGTAAGGGTCCACAGCACGCCATAGCCCGCCACGAAAAGCCACATCGGAGCGAACGGGCTGGCTCCGTCTTGCTTTTTCCGGGTGACCGTCGCAAATAACGAGGCCATCGGAACTACGGACGGAAACATCATGGCCACCATCATCACGCCCCAAAGTGCAATATACAGCAAGGCATTGTACAGGGAAAAAGACTTGCCCATCGTCATACTCATCGTCGACGACGCCATCTCCATGTCCCCGGCTTGGTGGACGGTGGCAATCCAGGCCACGACGGAAAGTAGAACGAGCGCGGCAACAATGATGACATTATCTCGCGAATTCATACCACGCCGTCAGCTCTATCAACCGTAACTGCTCAATTCTTCCAGGAAAAAGGGGCAAAATGGCCGTTCGTGTTGCTCACGTTCCACGCCATGTTGTGATCCGCGTAGGTATACGCCTTCGACGTCGCGAGTGACAGCTTCGGCGAAACCGGATGGTGGGCGTTAGTGACCCACAAGGGTTCACTGCCATCGCGCCCGGTCAGCGCCTCAATATCAATCTCCAGCACGTTCGGAATGCTTAGCTGTCGTTTGTTACCGTCCATTTTAAATGCTATAGGGGCGCTCTTTACGCCGATGAAATTACTGATCAGACCGGACAGCATCTGCATGGGTCCACCCGCGTCGCCCGAGAAGATTGTGCTCAGACCGTTTAGCTGATCTGCCGAGGCCTGGTCATCCACATAAAGGGCGACAGTCCAATTTCCTTCCGACATTTTCCCCGGACCCGGAAAAGAAATTACAAAGACCGTACTTAACCCTGACAGATTGGTGTCCCCATAATTCCCCTTATTGACATGGAAGGCGAGAGCCGCGTCACAACGACCACGAGGCGGAGCATTCTGTATTAAACAGGCACAGACTGTGTCACAGTTGCAGGCTTCAAAGTAATCGCCATCGAGTTTCCAGCTCTCAGCCATAGTCCCCTCCTCTTCTGCTCGGTCCCCGCAAGTTAAACGTGAATCCACAGCATCGTCAACCGCACTTTAGCGCACCGGAGCGGTCGTCAGCAACAAAGGCCTTACCTTTATTTCGTCACGCGAGCGACAGTACCACTACTTGCCCGCACCAGAAGCTGCGGGGAAAGACGCACCAAATATGTGACTGATCCACCACCGTATCCACCTGCCCCTTTTCCATTACCTGCGGGTCGATGAGAAAACCTCCGGCAAGACCGACCTAAAAAAGATGTTCAGCATCGACGTCGTTCAGCACCAGAAATTGCTTATGTTCCGCTTCGTTAGGTTCCCATAAGTGTAAAACTTTTCAATATTTCTCACGGTTCTCCCGGTGCCTTATTAGCCGGCGACAGACCAAAACTTCGCCATAGGAAACCGCTAAAGAATCGCATCGCGACCTAGTTCGAGCATCGCTCAAACACCCTGTTTTTTGAGATATTACACCCCCGCGTTCCGGGCAACCCTTTTACACAGAATCAAGGCACAGCCTAATCATCTCAAATCCTCCGGCTTCAAGAGTCACGCGCTCCGCCTTCTTTCCTTGTTGACACGGCACAGAAACGCTACCTTGACATTCCGTTTCCGAATTGGGTTGCTACGAGGGGCAGTTTAGAGCACTGTGACCTTCCGCCTGATTCGGACACGCAGCTCCCGAGGGAAATTGAGATGTTGTCTCGCGAACTCAATAGAAGCCCTGTAAAAACCTACTTTGTTGGTTGTCCGAAGGCCAATAGGGCGGCTATCATTGATCCTATATCTGAGAATACGGACCGCTACCTGTCCTTACTTGCGTACTACCAATACACCCTCGATGCGATAGTGGATACGCATACACACGCGGACCATCTAACTGGGAGTTGGGAATTGCATGACCTGACCGATGCTCCAGTAATAATGCATGAGCGCGCACCCGCTCCACGCGTCGATGTACATATGAAGGACGGTGATTTACTTCCGATAGGGAACTTGGAGATCCACGTTTTGGCCACACCGGGCCATACTCCCGATAGTATGAGCCTGTTCGTCGAGGACCGTGTCTTCACCGGCGATACCCTACTTGTCCACGGGACCGGGCGTACAGACTTTCCGGGCGGCGATCCGGGCGCGCAGTACGACTCGATTCGAAATAAATTGTTCACTCTGCCCTCTAGCACTCTCGTCTTTCCCGGCCATGATTATCGAGGCCATGCCCAGTCTACCATCGGGGAGGAAGCGCAGACTAATCCGCGTGTGGTGGGACGGTCACGCCAGGAATATGTCGACCTCATGCAAAACCTCAACCTCTCGCTTCCGGACAAGATTCAGGAGGTTCTGCAACCCAACCAATCCGCTATAGAGGACCAATCGGTTCAATTTCCTACCCTATCGGAATTGACCAGCGTGCGGCAAATGACGGCCCAGGAAGTGCACATACAGCTCCTTTCAGCCGTCCCCCCACTCCTTCTCGATGTCCGCGAAGCGGAAGAATATACGGGAGAACTTGGGCATATAAAGGGCAGTGTTCTAAGACCTCTCAAGGACTTGCCCAACAATTCACGCGAATTCGAAGACCATAAAAACGACCCTGTCATCGTCGTATGCCGGGCTGGCGTCCGCAGTACTACGGCAGCAGCGCTACTTACGGGATTAGGCTTTCAAAGGGTGTCCAATCTAAGAGGGGGCATGCTCGATTGGAACGAACAAG
>CAZSWX010000254.1:0-4006 GCA_964610865.1 uncultured Enterobacteriaceae bacterium | reverse complement strand
GTAACAAGTGCGGTCATGTATAAGACCCCTAGATTGTCGCCAATTTAGTGTCAAGGGTATAGGTTCTCTTCGTGCAGTCTGCTACGACAACACTAAAGAACGACACGAGGAGGAAAGGGAATGGCCGATATTTTACAAGTATCCGATGTGAGCTTCAACGAAGATGTTTTGACCGCGGACGTGCCGGTTCTAATAGACTTTTGGGCGCCTTGGTGCGGCCCGTGCAAAGCCATCGCGCCCATCGTGGAAGAGCTAGCTACAGAATATGACGGTAAACTCAAAATCGTGAAGATGAACGTTGACGATAACCCTCAGACCCCCACTAAGTATGGGGTCCGGGGCATACCCAACCTGATCCTATTCAAATCCGGCGAAGTCCAACAACAAATTGTGGGGAACGTCCCTAAAGCGCAATTGGTGAAAGCCATAGAAGCCGTTGTTTGATTCAGCGAGTTAACGCGGAATGAGTATAGCGTCTGGTGCTCGCGTTGAGTGCCAGGCCTATTGCCAGCATGCTTGTCACTAATGAAGAACCACCGTAGCTGAGGAAGGGTAACGGTACCCCTACAACCGGAAGCAGACCCACGTTCATTCCGACATTAATGACAAACTGCCAGAATATAATACCAACGACACCAGTAGCGATTAGCAATCCAAAACGTTCACGGGCACGGAGAGCAACTACCAACAACCTGGCTAACAAAGAGACATACAGGAAAAGGAGGAACGCGGTCCCAATAAATCCCCATTCTTCCGCGAACACTGCAAATATAAAATCCGTGTGCTTTTCAGGAAGAAAGTCGAGTCGGTTCTGAGTTCCTAATAGAAACCCTTTTCCCCAAAACATTCCCGAGCCTACCGTTAGTTTCGACTGTATCATATGATAGCCGGCTCCCAACGGATCCAGGTCCGGATGTAGAAACGACAACACTCGCCGTTGCTGGTATGGCCTTAAATAAGTCCATAGAAACGGCATTATCGCAGCTGCCATGAGTGTTATCATGGACAATGCCCTGAGGCGGATTCCTGCCGTAAACGTCACTGTAAGAAATACGGAACATAAAGTGACGGCTGTTCCCAAATTCGGTTGCAAAAGTATCAGTCCTGCTGGCAACGCTACGAACATTACCGGAACCGTAATATCCCGCAGGCCATACCCCTCGGCTGGTGCGTCTTTGTGATAGAGCCTGGCAAGCATAAGCACCAAAGCTACCTTCATGAATTCAGAGGGTTGCAATGAAAACCCGCCTAGACTAATCCAGCGACGCGCCCCGCCGCCAGAAGAGCCAATGAGGGGAACCGACAAGAGCAACACAAGTACTAGAAAATAAAAAAGTGGTGCCCATTGCTCGAGTCTTCTATAATCAAACGCAAATCCAACGCCCATTGCAAAAAAACCGACCCCAACCCAAATTATTTGGCGCGTCACCCAACGGCTTAGGCCGATAGATTGATCAAGGGTCGCGCTGTAAATCCCCACCAACCCTATAGTCAGCAGAATAAGGGTCAGGCTGAACAATATCCAATCAAATTCTTCAACCAACCGGCGGTCGAATCTTACCACTGACACTCTCCCCTCCGGCTGAAAGTCGGAAATACGCCTCTAATACCTTTCTCACGATCGGTGCCGCGGCCGTACCGCCTCCTTTCCCTGCGTGTTCCAGAAGACAGACTACCGCTACTTCCGGGCGATCGGCAGGTGCAAAAGCAACGAACCAAGCGTGGTCTCTGTGATGCCTGGGGATTTCGTGTTGCACAGTTCTCACTCCACTGACAACCTGTGCTGTTCCGGTCTTCCCCGCAACCCGAACGTCCATCAGGGCCGCCTCCTTCCCCGTGCCCGATTCGCCTAACACAACTTCTTGCATCGCCTCTCGTACGATCATAAGATGCTCCTCTGCCACATCAACGTTAGCAATGTGTACTGGCTCGAAGCTGCGTACGATATTCCGCTCGGCGTCAAGTATATGTTTAACGAACATCGGGCGAAATACGCGCCCCCCGTTGGCGAGCGCTGCGGTTACCACAGCCATCTGCAAAGGGGTTGCAATCATATACCCTTGCCCAATCACGACGGAAAGTGTTTCACCCGCATACCACGGGGTTTCATATCGCCGACGTTTCCACCCTGCATCAGGAATCAGGCCTTGGGCCGTCTCCAGGCCTAACCCTAAATCCTTTCCAAGCCAGAACCGTTTCGAATAATCGGCAATTTTTTGTATCCCGAGTCTTTGACCAATCTGATAAAAATAGACGTCGCACGATTGTGCAAGTGCCTGCTTCAAGTCTAACTTTCCATGACCACTTCGCTTCCAACAATGGAACGTTCTACCACCAAAAGGAAGTCCGCCAACGCATCGAAACTCCGTTGCCGGCGTAACAATCCCTTCCTCGAGCGCGGCTAGCGCCATTATAGGCTTAACTGTCGACCCCGGCGGATACAGGCCCTTTAGGGCCCGATTCATTAACGGACGGAGGGGATTCCCTACCAGGGCACGCCACTCTTCATTTCTTAGACCTTTTGCAAAAACATTGGGGTCAAATGCGGGTCTATTTGCCAGAGCAAGAACTTCCCCCGTATCCACCTGAAGAACCACCAGTGCCCCTTCGGCTTCGCCGAGTACACGTTCCACGACTCCTTGCAGTCCTATGTCTATGGTCAGCTGCAAGTTGTGTCCGGGCTTCGCCCTCACCTCGTCGATAACCCGCAATTTCTTTCCGCTGGCATCGACCTCGACCTGTTGTCCACCGACTCTTCCGCGCAACAACTCCTCCCACGCCCTCTCCAACCCGACCTTGCCCACCAAATCCCCTGCCCGATAATCTGATCTCGCATCGATTTCCTTCTCATTGACCTCACCAACGTAACCGAAAATATGTGCCGCAGACGCACCACCGGTATATAAGCGTTTCGAACGTATCTCCACTGAAATTCCTGGCAGATCCATCTGATGCGCCTCAACATCCACCAAGGTATTCCACGACACATCTTTAGCGATGACAATACTTTCGAAAGACCGACGTTGTTCAGCTTCTAACGCTCGAATCCCTGAGGGCGCAGCGACTTCGGGCACTAGTCTCATGAAATTCTCAAATATCTTAGGTTGCGCGAGTGCATCCTCAGGCACAAAAACGACATCAAACGATGGTCTATTATCGACAATAATTTCTCCCGATCGGTCATACATAAGCCCTCGAATCGGCGGTATTCTTCTCAAGCGGAGACGATTGTTCTCCGACATCATACGAAAGCTGTCTCCATCCACTATTTGGAGTTGCCATAGTCGGAGGACGAAAGCACAGAACACGCACAGAATGACCGCCGCGATTGCACCGAGCCGCCCATAGCAGCTTGCAACCGTCTCACCTGACCCAAGAAGATCCGATTGCTCATCCATTAGGGAGTTCCCCTCTCTTGGCAAGCCTACTCTCCAACAATATCAATGAGGAAAATACTATTGGCGTCAAGCATAAGGAGAGAATTAAATCCCACACTGTATGCTGCCTGAAGAGTCTCCAGACCACTCCAGCGGCCAAGTCCGGCTCATACAAAAACATACCAGTCGCCGCCTTCAACAATACACCGCAAACCACCATCGCGAGTACTGAAGTGACATTGTTAGTCCATAGGCTCTTGGAAAGCATAGCCGACACGCTAAACACGAGGGTGTTAACCAGCGTATGAATTCCAACGGGTGCACCCGCGGCAGTATCCAAAACGTAACCCAAAATAAAAGAACACCCAGCACCCGACACGCTCGCGTGATACACGCCCATATAAACGCACAATATTAAAAGCAGGTCTGGAACCGGCGACCACGCATGGAGTAGGCTGGTTTCGATTAGTATCGCCGCGGCACCACAAAATACTATAGGCCACAACCTACCCGTAGTATTGTTACCGAAATTCTGTTGCTCCAATTCGATCGGAGGCTGGAGCGACAACCAAGACTTCTTCGATTTTAGCCAGTTCAGCACTAAGCATTACCTCTACGTCCTGGAACAT
>CAZSWX010000253.1:0-4088 GCA_964610865.1 uncultured Enterobacteriaceae bacterium | reverse complement strand
GATTTGGTCTCGTTCGGCCGTCTCATCGATTTTGAGAATAGCCGACGAATCCCCGCTATAAAGAGGAGACTCTGTCGTTTCCGTAAATTGGTTTACTCCGACTATCACACGTTCCCCTGTGTTTATCTCTCGTACACGTTCCGTATGGCTGTTAACCAACCGTCGTTTAATGTATGAGAGTGCGGCAATCGCCCCGCCCATATCTTGGACCGTCCCGACTTCCGCCCACGCCGCGTCTCTGATCTCTCTTGTCTGAGCCTCCACGACTTTACTCCCGTCAAAGATGTCGTCGTACTCGAGAATGTCAGTCTCATTAGCGAGGATCTGTTGGATACGCAGGCTCCACTGCTGATCCCAGGGTCTAGGTAGTCCGAGGGCCTCATTCCACGCAGGTAACTGCAGGGCCCTGCACCGTGCATTCTTGCTCAAAGTGACCCCCAGCGCCTCCAGCACTATGCGGGGAATATTGTTTTCCGGTTGGGCCTCGGTTAAACCGAGGGAGTTGACCTGCACCCCGTAACGAAAACGGCGCATCTTTGCATCTGCGACTGCATACCGCTCGCTCGCAATTTTGTCCCATAATTCAGCGAACGCTCTGAGTTTGCAAACTTCTTCTATAAAACGTACTCCCGAGTTGACAAAGAAGCTAATGCGACCGACTGCGTGCGAGAATTCTCCGGGCTCGAGGAGTTTCGTGTCTCGCACCGTGTCAAGCACTGCAATTGCGGTGCATATAGCGTAGGCGACCTCTTGTACAGGAGTTGCTCCCGCTTCTTGGAGGTGGTAGGAGCACACGTTGACCGGGTTCCACTTTGGCGCGTGTTTGACCGTATAGTTGACAATGTCGCAGACTATTTTAAGGCTAGGCCGAGGAGGGAAAATATACGTTCCCCGGGACAAGTACTCCTTCACTATGTCGTTTTGAGTGGTTCCCTGAAGTGCACCAGGGCTCACACCTTGTCGCTCAGCAACCGCGATATATAAGGCCAGCAGCCAGGCGGCTGTTCCATTGATTGTCATGGAGGTGTTCATCTGATCGAGTGGGATCCCAGAGAAGAGGGTCTCCATGTCATCGATATGGCAGACCGGAACGCCCACCTTTCCTACTTCCCCCCGGGCGGTCTCGTCGTCGCTATCGTATCCTGTCTGTGTGGGCAAATCGAACGCAACAGACAAACCAGTCTGTCCCTTGCCCAAATTTAAACGATAGAGTTTATTGCTCTCAAATGCCGTCGAGTGGCCCGAGTACGTACGCATTACCCATGGTCGGTCTTTTGCCATATCGTTTCCTCAACCGAATCACCGAGGACGTCTCCCCCGCCCGCCCCAGAGGTCTACCTACCGTCTGCATAAACAACTCGTCGCATCTGTTCCAGAATATCGTACCCAGTAATGGCCTTACTCTTAGCAGCTTGTTCCGCAAGGTACTCCGGCCGCACGGTCTCCGCCTGAACCGCCTTGGCTAAATCCATCAGCGCGATCTTTATTGTGGCCTCGTCAATCATTTCACCAGTTTCCGGGTCCGGCATAGAGCCCCCACCCTGCTCATGATAGAGATCGAGCACACGAGTAGCGTAACTGACTTGATC
This sequence comes from uncultured Enterobacteriaceae bacterium, assembly GCA_964610865.1. Lineage (GTDB taxonomy): Bacteria > Desulfobacterota > Binatia > Bin18 > Bin18 > Bin18. The sequence goes on along the minus strand of CAZSWX010000253.1, from coordinate 2,499 downwards.
TGCATTTGGGGTGTAGCACCCATTCGCGATTTTAGCCTGTTGTGGGTGAATTACCCACGTGCCATCCATACCCAGGTTTGCCGCTCCAATATTCTTCTCTCGCAAGCCGTCTTCTATTTCGGCGACTCTTTCTGCATCGTCGTTTTTTCGCCACAACGGAAGATAGACGTTATCGACAGCATGCAGCCCGGCCGCTTTCGCAGCCACCACAACCGCTTGCTTCGAATAATGGAAGTTAATATTCTGATCTCTAACAATTTCCCTAATGCCTAGCGTGGCCGCAAAATCCGCGATCCCAAATATAAGGCCGGCCATGCGGTCAGAAGCGGTTCCGATCGCATATGCATTGACGATTGCTTGAGGTATCTCTATTAAAGATTCGATCTGGATACGTGTTTTCCAACCGGCTTCTAATTCTAGATTATCCAATAAACTGGAGACATATTTTATATCATCGGGGCCTTGAGTCTTCGGAAGTATCAAACCATGAAACTTGTTGGGGGCACCCTTTACTATCGCCTCGAGATCCCCAAGGAAGAATTCCGACCGAATGTTATTTGGCCTGACCGTAACAACTTTCCGACCGAAATCCAGCGTATTCAGAGCTTCCACGACGCATTCCCGACTTTGTGGGCCTTTAAAATCATACGGGCAGGCATCCTCAAAATCCATCATTACATGATCAACGGGCGCCTTGATTGGATCCGCGGCGTTTTGGTGTAGCTTCATATTATGGCCAGGGTAAGTCATCTCAGTCCTTGGAATAACGAAGCGTTTTCCCTCATCAAGAACGAACATACGATCCTCCTAAAACAGTTACACAAGTCTCTTAATGGCTTTGTTTAGCGACCGCCGCTCAATAGAGGACGCCGCTCCCTAAACGACAGCGCAAGCCATACCATCTATCAGATAAGGTCTGAAGTCCCAACCACCCTAGGCGGTTCTGGACCAGAATGTTAACATCCGACAGCATCTTTGGCATAAGGAGAGCTTGATGTCCGCGGAATTGCAACAAACAAAACTAATTCTCAATACTCTCACCAGAATCCGAACCAAAGCCTTAGAAATGGGCCGGCGTAAAACAACAAATGGGGAACATATCGACGAACACCAGGTACACACCGAACGCCTCGCCTACTTAGCAACGGAGGTCGAAGCCGCCGCCGCCGCATTAGACTACGCAGTTGAAGTAGATGAGGCCGGTGCGGACCATAACAACCTTCACGCTGCCATGGCTCTTGGATTCACCGCCGAAGTGGCACAAAAATATTTTGGCCAAATAACCGCGCATACGGGTGATTATGGGTTCAATCAGGAGTTCTTAGACGAAACTTTCGGTGACACTCAAATTCGGGCGGCGATAGAAGGAGGGGCGCACGAAAGTCGATTTCGCAAAATCGGAGAGACTATTTTACCGACCAAGGGCGTCAACAACTCCTGGTTACAAACAGAGGTCGCGGATATGACCCGCCAGGCTGTGCGACAATTTGCACGAAGCAAGGTGGCGCCGATAGCTGAACGAGTTCATAGGGCCAACGAATCAATACCTGAATCTATCATTAAAGACATGTCCGCGCTCGGCTATTTTGGCATGTCGGTCCCGGAGCAGTATGGCGGCGGTGGTATGGGGAACCTCGCCATGATCATCACAACGGAAGAGCTTTCGACCGCGTCCCTGGGAATTGCAGGGAGTTTGATCACCCGGCCCGAAATACTCACCAAGGCACTATTACGAGGAGGCACAGAAGGCCAAAAACAGCGTTGGCTGCCGCCTATCGCCGAGGGAAAATTGATGGTTGCCGTTTCGGTTACCGAGCCGGATACCGGTTCCAACGTAGCTGGTGTAAAGTGCCGAGCAAAACAATCGATAATCGACGGGCAACAAGGATTTGTCCTGCAAGGCGCCAAGGCATGGTGCACCTTTGCAGGAAGAGCAGACATCATAGCACTACTCGCACGCACCGATACTGATATCGCTTCGGGCGCCCGCGGATTGTCGTTGTTTATCGTGGAGAAAGAACGCTTCCCCGGGCATTCTTTCGAGATGCGCCAAAACACCGGCGGGATGATGACGGGCACCGCAATTCCCACGCTCGGTTACCGTGGTATGCACTCCTATACACTTGATTTGGACAACTATTTCGTTCCACAAAAAAATCTCGTTGGCGAAGAACATGGTCTAAACAGGGGCTTCTACCTACAAATGGCTGGTTTTGCCGCTGGACGACTTCAGACCGGAGGCCGCGCGACTGGACTTGCTCAAGCGGCCTTAGAAAGTACCTGTACATACGCACTCGAGCGCTCTCAGTTCCAAAAGCCCTTAGGCAATTTTCAGCTGACGCGCTACAAATTAGGACGGATGGCCGCACACATAAATGCAGCCCGGCGGCTCACCTACACCGCGGCACCCGCAAAGGCCCAAGACGCCTCGGCCACATTGACAGCCGCAAAGGCGAAACTTCTCGCCTGCGACGTTGCCGTATGGGTACCTAAAGAAGG
>CAZSWX010000252.1:0-4097 GCA_964610865.1 uncultured Enterobacteriaceae bacterium | reverse complement strand
CGATCCGAAAAGAATTCCGGGGATCGGGCGCCGCGCGGAATACTGCCCCTCTTCTTGGGGCGGAAAAGACTGGCCGCCCGCAGCGTACAGTCCTAAAACGCAATTACTATATATTCCCGCCAATGAAAACCTGTGCGGAGCGCTTACTGGCAGAAAAGAAACCTACCGGCCAGGGCAATTATTTATGGGAGTCGCTTTCCCGGACGATTTTGAATTACTGCCTCACCCGGATGCCGCCAATCACATAGGAGAATTACAGGCTTGGAATTTGGCCACGGGCGAAGAAGTCTGGACCTCACACTTCAAAAGTCATAATTGGGGGCCAGTACTAGCCACTGCCGGAGGATTAGTTTTCATGGGCGGAACAAATGATCGATTCTTCCGCGCCTTTGACGCCACTACAGGAGAGGTTCTATGGAAACAACGAACCAATTCGGGGGTCACAGGCGTACCCACATCCTATGCAGTGGATAACAACCAATACGTAGCGGTCCTCTCCGGATGGGGGGTCGATGCCGAGCGAAAACAGGAGATGCTCAACGCCCATTACGGTACCAACACGCATGTGCCACAGGGAGGCGTGCTATGGGTATTTTCTCTGCGCGATTGAACTCCTACAGGCTATTCTCGAGAGATTTCCCCTGTTCGCATTAAGAGTCCGATCCCTGGTCTAAAATGTGACTCTCGGACAACCCTCGCGCGTTCTCGAGGGCTCAGGTGGATTTTACGGCCCCAAAAATCTTGTATTGCCCCGATAATCTACTCCGAATCGACAGCTGTAAACAACCTCTCGCCATTCCGCCAACGCGCTGCACCGTTGGGCATTTCCAGCGCTCGCAGCAAAGCCGTTCCAAGTTCATAAGCCCCGCCATCAAGACCTTCCATATCCACCGCGTCACTAAACCCGTTCAATATCGAATTTCCCATAACGAAAGCGTAGGTATCGACGGGCACCTGCGCCGGAGATTCGCCGTCTCCATATGCAGACTCGCAGGCGCGCAAGCTCAGAGAATTCCACGCTCTGCACTTGAACGGTCGGGCATCGTAGGCCAAACACTTACTATCCTCCAATAATACACATGGACTCCTCGTGTCAGGCGCACACGGCGACGAATCAGCGCAATATTTGGCCTTTAAGCGCTGCTTCACCTTTTCTAATTTGTCGTCTGCCAGATTATCCTTCAACCAATCAGCCAAATAGACTACCTCGGCCGCCCCTGCGAGAATGAGCGGTAAATGACAACATAAGCCACATCCGGGCGCGCAAGCTCGGTCGCCTCGGGCCTGCGATTGCTCTATCCGGTCGTCGGCCCAGGCATGGGAAGTTTCTAATAAGACCTCGATCTCTTTTCCGGGATTGTTCAGTCTCGCTCTCGTCTCGTGGTACTGAGCGGCATAGGCAATAAGTTCGTCCGCGCCCGCCGCCGGTAGTCCCTGCTCAACTAACTGCCCTATGTATTTTTCGACGTTTTGTGGGGAGGGAGCCTGTTGCAGGTGGGACTTGATCGTCCGAACGTCCGGTACACGCGGCGGCTTTTCTTTGCGGGTCCTAGGGTTCTTCTCCCGCTTTTTTGCGGAACGCCTTCGTTCTGCTCTATTCATGAATCGCCAACTTAAATCCTTGTACTATTATTGTGTATAGTTACCCGTTTACACGAAACCCCAGAACATGTTGGAAACAGACTAACCCGTCCCCGTTTGTTGCGCCCACAGGCCATTAGCCTGCTCCCAACCGACAACCGCCAGCGTGTTGCCCTCCTCGTCTATAAACTGGAGAGGCCCAAGAAACGTCATGTAAAACTCGCTGTCTTCCGGAAAGTTGGTCTGGTCATGCCTGGCATTACATGCTTCGTATCCGTAACCGACTGCCGCTGCCGTCGCGCCCCCGTCGTCGTCACCGCCCCGTACCTCCATTTTTCCCTTAGTCAACAGATACTCCCCCGGGCCAACATGAACATGCCCCGCAAATGACGAACCCTTTGGGCAATCGAAAATAGCAGTCCACGCCCCCATCTCCGGCGAAACATGGAGGAGCTTCCACCTGATCCCACCCGTAGAGAATTCCACTGGGAACGGCTGCCACGGCACTGAACCAACCTGGACGTACTCACCAGCCAGCTTTTGCTTCATCGGATTCTCTCCTTTTTTATCTTCGGTCTCGTAGCCGTTTGTAAAGCCACCGAACATCATCGGTATACAACCCATCGCTGAGACGGGTATGGTGCTTCTTCCTACTGCTATCTCACCGATTAAGGGTGTTGGCAGGTGCTACGGAGCTTTCTTTCTCATCCGTCGACCAGGATCGACCTTCATCCCGTCCGAAAAAGGGACCCAAGTGCTTTTGTGTTACGATCGCGTGTAATGGGCGCGCAACCAACCACTCGATCGCATTCCCAGCCAAATGCAAGGGGTACGAGATGATCCGCAAAGGGTGAGTATCCTCAGCATCGTCGTACCCTTGGCCCCCGTAGGCAACTGGCGTACACAATAAAACAAAAAATAGGCCCAAAATCGGAACGCTCCCTTGTCTTAACCAGCGCATTTCCTGTCTCCTCAGTATATCCTTGCCTGTTTTCCTGACGTATTTACTAGTCGGACCGCGTCCCACTCGTCTATAAGCACGTCCAAAAATTTTTCCCCGACTTCATAGGTACGGTAAGCTCTCTAGACATCGTACGCAATGCCTCACGCCGCGCACTAGGCAAGAACCTCTGCGCGTTCGCCGGCAAATCAGACGCCTGACCACGCCGAACTACCTCGTTGCCAACATACTCGCTACGGCCTTGGCAAAGTAGGTTAAGATTATATCCGCTCCCGCTCTTTTTATGCTCGTGAGGGTCTCTAACATCACCCGTTCCTCTTCCAACCATCCGTTGGCGGCAGCAGCCTTCAACATGGAGTATTCACCACTCACTTGGTACGCAGCAACAGGCATGTCGAACCGTTCTTTTATCCGCCGAATCAGATCCAAGTATGGAAGCGCCGGTTTTACCATGACAATATCCGCTCCCTCTCCCACATCAAGGGCGACCTCTCTTATAGCCTCGTCGCTGTTGGCAGGGTCCATTTGGTATGATCGACGATCACCAAACTGCGGCGTGGATTCTGCGGCCTCACGAAAGGGTCCGTAAAATCCCGAGGCAAATTTTGCCGAGTAGGCCATCAGAGGGAGCCACTCAAAGTGATGGGCGTCAAGGTTTTTGCGTATAGCGCCAATGCGCCCATCCATCATATCAGACGGTGCTATCATATCGGCACCGGCGCGCGCATGTGAGAGAGCCTCTTTTACCAACAGCTCCACGGTCGCGTCATTGTCGACATCCCCTTCTGCTATAACACCACAGTGTCCGTGGTCCGTGTATTCGCACAGGCACACATCCGTAATGAGTGTCAGTTCCTGCACTTCTCTTTTGATCGCCTGCAGCGCGCATTGGATGACGCCACTCTCTCTATATGCCTCCGTTCCTACTGCATCTTTCGTCTCGGGAATGCCAAAAAGAATCACGGCCGGGATACCGAGATCTCTCACTATTTTACATTCTTCCACGGCTTGATCGACGGACAATTGGAAGATATCGGGCATGGACTTTATTGGATGTTTCACATTCGTACCAGGCGCTATGAACAGCGGCATGATCAAATCATCCACGCGGAGATGTGTTTCCCGGATCATTCGCCGGTAGTTTTCGTTTCTTCTAAGACGGCGCGGTCGATGCACGGGGAAAGCCATACTATTGCTCCAAAGCGGGCGGGTTGTTCATATCAGGCCGCTCTTGAAAATATTCTATGATCGCTTCCGCGAACGCTGGTATCGTGTATTCGTCAGGTTCTATCGAAACGGTCAGTCCATATCCTCGAGCTGCCGCAGCGGTAATAGGCCCAATACAGCCGACCCGAACGGAGCCTATGAGATCCTCTATACCCTCATCCTCAAAACACGTTATGAAGTTAGCAACTGTGCTAGTGCTCGTGAAGGTAAGCAAATCAACGGCACCGTCCCGGAGCATGTCTCGTAGAAGTCCCTCTCGGCCGCGGGGTCGTGCGGACTGGTATGTTGAAACTTCATCAACCCTGACTCCGTTCTGTCTCAATCTCAT
>CAZSWX010000251.1:0-4101 GCA_964610865.1 uncultured Enterobacteriaceae bacterium | reverse complement strand
CGCGGGTCTCCCAAAGGTCTGCGGGTTCCATCATGTGTGAGTCCGCCGATATTACGCGCAATTTAGCCATCTGTGTCCCCCTTGTTTGTCTCGCCGAGCATTCGTTCTTCTGGTGCACGTCTCGCATAATACTGAATGGAGTGTCAAGAGATCGGCTGGTCGAATATTCTGGAATAACCTCCTGCCAGTTGCTCAACGTAGAATAAGAGCAGTATGATATATGACACAGCGCTGGGATTAACCAAGAGATGTTACCGAAAGTGTACATAGACGGCCATGTCGGGACGACTGGGCTGCGGATCGGAGAATGGATCCGACAACGCGAAGACATCGAAGTTTTGACCTTGCCTGAGGACGCGCGCCGGAATGAAACTGCACGGAAAGACATTCTGAGGCAGGCGGACCTGGCCATTCTTTGCCTTCCTGATGACGCTGCGCGTCAGGTGGCGAATTGGATAGCCGATGACGATACCCGAGTTATAGATACAAGCACGGCACACAGGGTTGCTTCCGGATGGGTTTATGGACTCCCAGAGCTTGATACCGTAGAGAAGACCGCCATTCGCAAGGCTCGGCGGGTTGCAAACCCTGGTTGTTATCCCTCGGCCTTCCTTCTCCTGGTTCGACCGCTTGTTGACGCTGGCATTCTTCATAAAAGGACGCCGATCTCTATTCATGCTTTGTCCGGCTATTCTGGCGGAGGCCGGGGCATGATTGCAAAGTGGGAGAATCCCGCAAATGACTTAGGGTCGTTAGTGTATGAGGCGCCGTATGCGCTTGATCGTGAGCATAAACACGTTGCGGAAATGAAAAAGTATAGCCTGCTGGAACATTCCCCCCAGTTCGTTCCTGCTGTCGGAGGGTTCCGATGCGGAATGCGGATCCAAGTGCCGTTGCATTGTCAACATTTACGTAGTGGGGCGGCGGGAGCTGTCTATGACACTCTCGCGGCTAAGTACCAAAACGAACCCTTCGTGAAGGTAGCTCCGAGAAGGGTTTCGGGGCAGGCAGATGAACGGAGCTTTGATCCCGAAGAATGCAATGGTACGAACAATGTTATAATCCATGTTAAAGAGCACGCGTCAGGACACGTTCTGTTGGTTGCTTTATTAGATAATTTGGGCAAGGGTGCTTGTGGTGCTGCTCTGCAGAACATGAATTTAATGCTCGGATTCAGCGAAACTGCAGGGCTACCGAGATAAAAGCGACCGGCGGCGTTCTATGACCCCAGAACTCGTGACTGTGCCGAGCCCAGTTCCTATGGAAGGCCCGCCTCTTTCATCATGAGCAGAAATTTTTCCATGGTTTCGGCATTAGCGTACGGGACTTCCTGACGTAGTCGTTGCGTTGTGTAAGAAGGAACTACCTCCAAGAGTCGCCGAATTTGTTTCTGTGCTTGGTCCGGGAGGCCCGCCGTGGTATAGGCGGCGGCTAATTGGAGATAGCAACGGGTCGACTGGGGGTCTTGACCTTGAGCGCGGCGAAGAAGAAGGATTGCGTCTCCGTTCCGACCGAGCATTCGGTACAGATGGCCCAGTAGAGTTAGAAACGAAGACGGAAATCGAGGATGGAGCCGCATCGCCTTCTCGATGTTGCTTAATGCCTCCTTAGGGCGGCCCATCAGCCCAGTTAAATTCGCTAAGAATGCGTAGCCGGCCGCGTAGTTTGGCCTAAGTTCCAGGGCGCGTTCCACGGCCGTTACTCCTCTCTGGTGTTGGTGGCGTGAAAGGGCAAGACGGGCCTTAAGCAAGTGGGCCTCAGGTAGAGCGTCATCAATGGAAAGCGCTTTTTTCAAATTGCGCTCGACGTCAACGTGGTTTTCATACAAATAGGACCAGGCGAGTCCCGCATGCGCCGGAGCGTAAGCCGGGTCCAAATCTATCGCGGCGGACAGAAAGGCGCGTGCGAGTGTGTACGTATCTTCAGTTTCTTTCTCAACATGTTGAGCCCCTTGCAAGTATGTGGTGTAGGCCACTACGAGTGGCGTGTGCCTATGCGTAAGGGCTGAACGTTCAGGCTGTGTAGTTGTCACGCCCAGTGTCTCTAAGATCCTCAGCAGTAACTCGTCTCTGAGGCCAAAGATTTGTTGCGCGTCGTAGTTGTAGCGGCGACTCCACGCATTCTCTTGTAATTTCGCGTCAAATAGATTCACCCGTCCGTGGATGCCGCGTTCGCCATGGTAGATTTCGCCGTCTAAGACGTATTGGACGCCTAAAGCTTCCGCCGCACCATCCGCGGCTATTTTGGTTGGATCGAGCTCCTTAGCCGATTGGTAATCAATGACAAAAATCCTAGAAATCAGCGAGAGTCGTTGGCTTATGTCGCCGGCGAGGCCTTTGCCGTAGGGAATATTCGTGGGTTCGCCGTTTGCTGTAGTAAACGGCCGGATTGCTATTGACGGGATATCAGGAACTATCAGTTTAGGGGGGTTCCAAAAGGCCGGGGCGAAGAGGAGAGCGCCCCAATCTCGCATGACAATTGTACCGATGGTGAGGATTACTACGGAGACAGCCGTGATCGTCAGTAACGAAGCCGGCCCGGTTTTCCGGGTCTGATTGTGATGTCTTGGCTCTCCCATGGTGCATCCGGCTTAGCAAGTGCGTTTATGTGGTATCTGGCCTTCCTTTTAGAACAATATTAACATGTTTCCTGTGAATACAAGGCTCATCGTTAACAGGGAACATCTGGTTGAGGCATTTTTTTGCGGTCTGCCGTATGTGAACGCTTCGCTAGGCATTCGATGACGATAGCGGCCGAGCCTGGGGTGTCCACGCGGTGTGGCCGGGAGGCCGGATTTTTGGAGAGGAGAGGAAATGAAAAATTATCTTATTGTCGGCGCGGACCGAGGCATAGGAAAGGCAATGTGCCGGCAGTTGGCTTCGGAGGGAGGCCGTGTCCTTGCCGGTTGTTTGGGTGAAGCAAGAGGCTTGGTCTCGGAAGGTTTCGAGGTGTTGCCGGGTGTAGATGTGACCTCGGACGCGGCTATGCAGGAACTTTCAGAACGGGTCACTGGCGTCAAGATTGATGTCCTCTTAAACGTGGCGGGTGTTTATTTCGATGACACCCTGGATGATATGAGCATGGAAAATGTTTTGCTTCAGATGAATGTCAATGCACTTGGACCGCTCCGGGTGATTCGCGCGGTCCGGCATGCCCTGAGGAAAGGGTCCAAAGTAGGGATTGTCACGAGCCGCATGGGGTCGTTGGCGGACAACGGTACTGGACGTCTATACGGCTACCGAATGTCTAAAGCAGCCGCGAACATGCTGGGAGTTTCTTTGGCCCGAGACCTTGAGCCGCAGGGGATAATGGTTGCATTGCTTCACCCAGGTATGGTGGACACTGATTTGGTTCCGGACCTTCCGGAGAACGTGCGACGGACGTTGATTTCGCCCGAGGATGCTGCAAAGGGCATGCTCAAACGTATAACGGCGTTGACTCCCCAAACGACTGGTCAATTTTGGCACGGAAATGGTGAGGCCCTACCATGGTAGGGGGTTAGATAAAGGCGTCCTTTGAGCTCCTAGTAGTTGCGAAACACTCAGAACGCTAAACACTAGGGGGTGGCCTATAGTTTCTCATTCAAATGAAGCGGATACTGTTCCGAACGAAGAGAAGGTGGTGTCCCAGCGGTCTCCGCTGGCGACTGGTGTCGGCTTTGTCATGGAACCAGTTAAATGTGCTGACCTGCTTCTAAGGCGAGGTTGTAACTGGCCAGATGGTTCGCCAACCATGCTATGGTGTCGACCTGGTTGTCTATCACATCTTGGCCTAGGACCTGGCAGACAATCTCTCCATTTTTTCGGCTCTCCGCTGTTATGTTTGCGACCACCAAATCTGGCGGAAACGGCCGAACCACAGGACCCGTGACGAATCCCCACTGTGCTACTCCATCCGCGATGCCGAGAGATAGGTTAGATGCTATGTCGATTCGCATGTCCACTAACTCGAGGGATGGTGCTGCACCGGCAATTGCAGCTAATGCCTGACTTCGTGTGATACCAGGGCCTCGCAAAGACTTTCCCATCACAATGCAGAGTTCGGATTCGATAATAGGTCGAATAAATTTGTCGAGGGCAAAGACCGAGCCACTCTCGAAAT
>CAZSWX010000250.1:0-4103 GCA_964610865.1 uncultured Enterobacteriaceae bacterium | reverse complement strand
TGGCCACAACGACCCGGACATCGTCATCCTGTCCCATTTTGAGCTGACGAATCAATGGTCCAACAGCGCGAACACCCAGTCGGACTGCATTCTCGTGATCGTTCTTCAACGACTGTTTGGCCACGACATCACTTATGACCCGACTGATCCCGGAAATCCGTAACAGTCCGGTCACCAGCATCCAGTCGAGTGTCAGCCGTAGAACGATCAGCACCCCCCCGGGTGTAAGAGCCAGATTCTGTCGTCCCGCCCCCAGGAGAATGACCTTCTTGGCACCGGGTCTCGCCTCTATTTCCGGGGGCCAGAATTGGCCAATATCCCCGACGATCGCGGACACACACTGCTGGACCGTAAACAGCGGCCAACTCCACCAGTCCAGCGATACCTGGCGATTGATCGGACCAAACAGCGGGTCACCAAATTCCGGACCACTCAACCTCCAGAATAGCACCGGGAAGACCACGAAGATCTGTAGTGCTGACACCAGTGCAAGGCTTCGCAAATCGGGACGGCGATCTGGATCAGCCTCGGCGATCAGATTGCGAGCGATGTCAGATCGCCACTCCTCATTAGCCTTCCAAGCTCGCCCCACGGCCAACATGCCGAGCCAGCCAATCACCAAGGCGAACAAGGCCAAATCGAGGCGAGCCAGCACGCCGCATCCGTAGCTCGCGGCATTGGCTCCGACGCACATCCCCCACCTGAGGGGTGCCGATCGAACGAACACTCCGAATGGCGCCGCTAGCCAGGAAACCCACCCGTCGAACCGATTTAGCACACCGATGACTAGCTTCACGGCCCGCAACACCGGCGGTCGGATAAAAGCTGCCAACGCCACGGCCACGAACTCCCGGTCACCTCAGATCGACATACCGCCAGGTGGCAAGTATGCAAAAGCCCTGTCGACCAGACAACGCCGAAGCACGGGGACAGTTCACCACCATTACGAATCCATCTCGGCAACCGACCACCCAGGCTGCGATCCGGTGAGGTTCGCAGCGGAGGTCCGGCTACGGGATTCTCGGCCGACAATGTTACCGGCTCGATCGGGTTACACGTCTTCGCCGATAATATCGAGAAACGCGTCAAGATCTTCCGAGTCGTCGCCACCGGCTAGCGGATCGACATCCTCCACCGGTTCGGCCGTCTCTTCGTGTACAACGCCTTCCAGCAGCGGGTCATCCAATTCAGACGCGTGGTTCCGCAACGGCACTTGTGACTCTTCGAGCACCGGTTGCTCTGCCATCTCGATCACCGGTGCGTCAGCCACGACCAGCACGGGTTCCTCGGCCATCTCAACCATCGCGTCGTCGGCGACCTCCAGTACCTCATTATCGACCAACGCAATCGCCGGCTGCTCCAGCACCTTCGATCCGGATTCGGCGACCGGCTCCTCTCTCGGCGATGTCACGACCGATTCTGGACGTTGTGGGGAGCGGTTTTTGCGACGGCCCCAGCCGATGATCAAGGGAAGCAGCAGTACGGCTGGCACGCCAAAAAGAACAGACTGGAACAGTGTCGAATCGATGGACGTCCCTACCGGCAATACCGCACCCACCGCCTGATGAACTCCGGAGATCACCTCGGCGACCTTGTTGGCGAAATCGGATCCGGCATAAACGGATTCGTTTCCGGACAACACCTGGTGGGTCCCGAGAATTCCAAGCACTCCGACCAACAACATTCCGGCAACCATTCGCAGCAGACCGGTCGGCTTTGGGTTCGAGCGTCCGGTCGTACTGCTCCATTTGTCCGATGTCACAACAAACACATCACCGCCAACTGGATGGGCCCGCGGGAGTCCGCTCACCCCTCGCTGGACTCTTAGCGTGTGCCCTTGAATCACTTCATCCACCGACATCCGCTCATGACCGACCCGAATGGAAAACGGTGGCTTCGGGCCTCGCAATGACGTTGAAACAATCCGGAGATGGTTGTCCATCTCGTCGACACCCCGATCCAACCGAAAACGCAGGTTACTGACCTTCTCACGAATCGATTTTCCAACACTGCCCGGCTTGCCGTTTACCCATTCCTCATAACGTGATGTGACGTCTTTAAGACGGCCCTCGGTCCAGGACTCCGGGTCCGGGACATTGTCAGGAGCACCCAACTGGCCCAGGACGACCGCAGCCCGTTGTTTCAGTGACTCACTGAACTCCCCGTCCAGCACTGACAGCAATCCCTCCGCCGACGTGGGATCACCGATTTGGCCCAACGACAGAACGATATGCTCCCGAAATGACTCGACCTGTTCTTCACCCAGCCACTTCATACCTGGAAGGCTGTCAGCCTCACGAATCAGCTCGACCAACCGTGGAGAGGCTTGAGGATCTCTGATCCTCCCGAGCGCACTGACGATCTGATCGTCAGAATAAAAACTGTTGATTCCGTTCCGAACAAATTCGTACGCCGCCTGGACACGTTGTCCCGCCTGAGGACCTATCACCGAATCCAGTGGCTGCAGGTCATCAATCCGCAGGAACACACATTCGCAACGCCGATCATCAGTCTGGATCTCAATGTATGGCCATTGTGATTCCTCATCGACATCAGTCCCGCTATTGACAACACGGCCACTCAGAGTTGTCCGGCACGTCGCCGGCACGCCATCTGGACCGTAGACCCTGTCGCCCGATGGATCAGTCAGGTCACTCTCGTATTCGATCTCAAACTGAGGACTGTTGGCCCCAGAATCGAACAGCACCGTCTTCGCCTCTTCCAAGCGACAACTCAAATCTTCCCGATACCGGTTGAGCCCATCAAGCAGCGGTAGGACAGCGCTGCAATCGCCCAGCTGTCCCAGCGAACGAGCCACGGAATTCCGGAGGCACGCAGCATCGTTTCCGCCATGATCCAACAGGCATTCCGTCAGGCCGGGAACCGCCCGGATGTCCCCAATTTGGCCCAGTGCCGATGCGGCAGCCTCACGAACCGGCCACTTCGAATCGCTCTGCAACACTTCGATCAGATCAACCACGGCACGCGCATCGCCGATCTCCCCCAGGGCCCGAGCCGCCTGGATCTGCACGACTTCATCGGTGTTCTTTAACTGCCGCCGCAAAGGATTGACGGCCCGGCACCCCATTCTCGCGGCCCGCTCGTGGCCGTTGCGAAGAGCTTCATCCGTCAACACTAGTTGGAACGTTCTCCGGATCTTGAACGCCCGTACCGTCCCATTGAACAGGACGACGCTAACAGTCGAATGCAGACTGTCGACCATGTCTTCGAACGACACGACAACCGAGGGAATCAACTCCCGGGAATTTCCCATGACACCGGTGATGCCGTTTTCGAACGACGACATAAACCCTTCGCTGGTCCCGACAAATGGCACCGCGGAAAACAGTTGCGCCAATGTAAACAGGCACCAATCCCACGCTTGGCCCTCCGGAGCCGCAGAAAACAATTGGTTTTCTTCACCGAGGCTGAGCCGCCAGAACAACATCGGAAATATCACGAACGTCTGTAAACCTGAAACCGCCGCCATCACCCGAAGATCAGGGAGACGATCCGGGAGAGCGTCCTCCACCAACTTGTGGACGATATTGGATCGATCCTTTTCATTGCCGACCCACGCCCGCGCGATGGCGAACAGGCCTACCCACGCAAACACCAATAACCCGATGGCCCCCTCGTGACCGACACCGTAGCCGAACACTTCTCGCCCACTGGCAAGCCAGTAAATCGCCCCATGGACAAGGACGAAAAGCATCCAACGCACCGGCGTGGAACGCACCCTAACCCCGAAAGGCACCGCTACCAGAGTCAGCAGTTTGTCGCATTGCCGGATTCCTTTGACAAGCCACTTAAGCTGCGGAATCTCAGGCGATTTCGGAATAGGCAGCCGCATGACGATTCACCCATAGAGAAATGCTGGAACCATCTATATCACGCAACGCAGTATGTGACTGTGATATTGTTCTAGCAACTCTCTATAGATGTTTTTTGTACCGACGGCGTGTCATCAACTGCGGCTGTTACTGTTGACCTTCATGAGCAGCCTCAGGATCTCGAGATAGAGCCAGATCAATGTCACCATCAATCCGAACGCCCCGTACCATTCCATGTACTTCGGGGCCCCGATTTCCGCACCGTGCTCG
>CAZSWX010000249.1:0-4121 GCA_964610865.1 uncultured Enterobacteriaceae bacterium | reverse complement strand
TGGGCTCAATTCAATGGGACGTTTCTTTTTGGATCCGAGATCAAAGCTCTGCGTGCCCACCCTTCATTCCGGGCATGCATTAACACCGATGTCATTGCGCCTTTTTTACGGTACAACTACATTCCAGCGCCACAGACCATCTATCGTAACGTCCATAAACTGGAACCTGGCTGTCTTTTAAAGGTCAGCGGTGACCAAGACCCGAAGGTAATACGTTACTGGGGCCTCAATGAAACGCAAAGCGAGGATTTCACCGGCGGCGCCCTCTCACAAGATTCCAATCCACTGGTCGGATTAGAAACGGTACTTAGCGATGCCATCGTTCGTCGGATGGTAGGGGACGTGCCAATTGGTGCCTTCTTGTCGAGCGGAATCGATTCTTCAGCAATAGTCGCGATCATGCAGAGGAATAGTCCCCGACCGATAAAGACTTTCACCATAGGCTACGAAGAGGAAGGACGGGATGAGTCGCGCTTTGCTTCCCGGATCGCACGCTACATAGGAACGGAACACCATACTCTTCTCGTCAAACCTCAGGACGCGGCCAATATTTTGACGCAGATCCCATATTGGTACGATGAACCATTCGCGGATACCTCCCAAATCCCTACATGCTTACTCTCCCACTTTGCTCGCGAAAATGTGACTGTGGCCCTGTCTGGCGACGGCGGCGACGAACTCTTCGGGGGGTACAAACGTTACTT
This sequence comes from uncultured Enterobacteriaceae bacterium, assembly GCA_964610865.1. Taxonomy (GTDB): domain Bacteria; phylum Desulfobacterota; class Binatia; order Bin18; family Bin18; genus Bin18. The sequence goes on along the minus strand of CAZSWX010000249.1, from coordinate 3,417 downwards.
ACGCGCCGCTAATGCCCAGGCATTAGCCAACAAAATGCCGCAACTAGTCCGCGCAGGCCTTTCCCGTGCCTTGGCCGTGCTTCCTCCTCTTTTTACGCGCCTACCCCTCGTACATCCAAAATCGGCCTCGCGGCTCGCGCGACGCTTTCATCAGCTGGCTCGCGGTTTAGCCCTAGAGCAAGCCGATCCATACGATCGGCAGTTATGGCGCCGGTGGGAAGACCCGGCCCTACTTATGCAGAACAGTTTGATACATCAAATCGCGCAGCGACAAACGTTTGAAACCTATGCACCCGCTTCGAACCTCAAGAGTATCGTAGCCAAAATGCAGTATGCGGACTTGCTGTCGTATCTGCCCGAAAATAATCTTGCAAAAGTTGATAGGGCAAGTATGGGTGCCAGTCTTGAGGTACGCGTACCCTTGCTTGACCACCGGGTGGTCGAATTCGCGTGGAAATTACCGTACCAAATGAGGATTCGTAACAAGCAAGGCAAATGGCTCCTTCGCCAGTTACTCCATAAATACGTCCCCCGGGATCTGGTTGAGCGACCGAAACAGGGTTTTGGAGCCCCATTGACTGATTGGCTTCGAGGACCTTTGCACGACTGGTGCGAGGAGCTACTTTCTACCCGGGCACTAAAATCCTCGGGGGTTTTCGAATGCCACCGGGTCCGGAGTATGTGGGAAGCACACCGGGACGGGACCGAAAATTGGAAGCGCCCTCTCTGGAACGTCTTAATGCTTCAAGCGTGGTATCGAGAATGGATGTAAGCACCGGCATGAAGTACCTTGATCTGAACAAATTTGTTCAGATTCGGACGGAGACCTTTCAGGCGAGGACGCCGTTTCCTTGGGTCAATCCGCAAAATCTCATAACGGACTCAGGCTACGAACACCTTCTCCACAACTTACCCGATCCGGGACTATTCATCGAAAGCTTCGGCAAACCTCGAGCTCATGGCCAAAAAAGCCACGATCGCCTCACGCTTGAGTACAATGACGAATTGCCGATCGCAGCGCCGTGGAAAGAGTTTATCGGCGAACTGAGAGGCCCTGACTATAGGAACCTTTTACACCGATTGATCGGTACCAGAACCTTCACGCTTAAATTTCATTGGCACTACACCCCGAGAGGCTGTGCGATATCCCCGCACTGTGACGCGGAACATAAACTTGCGTCGCACATTTTCTACATGAACACGGAACAAGACTGGAAGCCGACTTGGGGGGGTCAAACTTTATTACTCGACGACAACGGCGAATTTCCCCGCGAATCCGCGCCCCAGATTAAAGACTTTGACAACATCATACGGTCGAAAGCAATAGGAAATTCAAGCTTGCTGTTCTCACGTCGAGAACGATCCTGGCACGGTATGCTGCCACTGACTTGCCCCGAAGGAAATTTTCGCAAAGTATTCATAGTTGTCATCAACCGTCGTTTGACAGTAAAAACTAGATTAGAAACGCTCTGGTCGCGAGCGACACACACGTTCCATGGAAAAGAAACGTGATAAACGTTGCCACGAGTTCTCCCAGCGTTGCCGGTATTAACAAAAAAATGGTCAGCAGGCCTCATATTACAATACCCCGGCGGGCGAGTTGAGCCACCCCTGATCACTTGTTATGTGAAAGCCAATTATAGACATTTTGCGGGACTCGAAAAGGAGAAGACAATGACGGAATCGGCACACTGTCTAGTCATTGGGGTTGGACCAGGTCTAGGCATGGGTTGTGTAAGACGGTTTTCAGAGGCTAAATACAAAATCTCCATGGTCGCACGACACAGCGGAAGACTATCTTCTTGGGCAAAAGAAGTGCCCGGTAGTGTAGGTCATGCAGTCGATATTGCTGACGAAGTGGCATTCCGCACCACGCTGCACAACATTGTTGCACGGGATGGTTTGCCAGACGTGGTGGTGTACAACGCCGCGCGCGCCACGCTCGGCTCCTACACCGACATCAGTCTCAAAGACTTCGAGCTCAACTTTAAAATAAATACTGGTGGCTTACTGATTACGTCCCAAGAATTGGCGCCGGCAATGGTGGAGCGAGGCTCCGGATCCATCATCGTAACAGGCAACACCGGATCACAGAGGGGCGTCCCAAATTTCGTCGGCTGGTCGCCGACAAAGGCCGGTCAACGTATCCTCGCGGAATCCCTCGCGCGCGAACTCGGCCCAAAAGGTATCCATATAGCTTACGTCGTAGTCGATGCGCTAATCGACATGCCGTTCGCCCGCCGGGCGTTCGGGGACAAACCCAGGGATTTCTTTGCGCAGCCAAAGGATCTTGCGGAAACAATATTCCAGACCGCCAAACAACCTAAATCTGCATGGTCATTCCTGGTCGAACTGCGCCCTTTTGGAGAAACATGGTAGTTTTTGAGAAAGGCCCGTTATGGAACCCAGGCCCACGGCAGAAGAACAATCAATAATCCAAACGGCGAAGATCTTCGCGAAAGAGAATGTGGCTCCGTTCGCGGCCGAGTGGGAACACCAGCGACGCCTGCCGACAGATGCCTTTCGGCAGGCAGCATCTGCCGGGTTGTCCGCCATTCTTGTCCCAAAAAACTTGGGCGGTCGAGAGACGAGTTATTTGACAACCACAAAAGTTCTCGCGGAATTGGCGGGCGCCTGCTACGCGTTCACGTTCGGGCTCTGGGTTCACAACAACCTAGCAAATACTATCGCCCGAAAGGGCACACCTCACCAAATAAAGAGGTTCCTCGGTCCCATGCTTGAGTGCGAGGATATCGGCGCCTTCTGTCTGACCGAACCAGGGGCAGGAAGTGACGCCGCCGCAATCTCTACGTCAGCACTAAAATCGGGCTCCAAGTGGAAATTACAGGGGGGGAAATCTTGGGTCACAAACGGAGATAAGGCCGACGTATTCGTGGTGTACGCACAAACTAACCCCAAGGAAGGCTGGCGCGGTATCGCGGGCTTTCTAATCCCTAGCAATGCACAAGGGCTGCAACGGACAAGACCCTACGCCTTGATAGGAAGTCATTCACTCGGCGTGAATGATCTAATACTCGACGACTGCTCGATAGACAATACGGGTCTCCTGTTTGGACCAGGTGACGGTTTCAAGGCTGCGCTCAATGGGATCAACCTAGCAAGGACCTCCGTTGCCGCGGGCACTTGCGGGATGTTGACCGCAAGTCTGCGGACCGCGTTGGCGTACGGGCGACAGCGCCACGCGTTCGGCAAACCTATTCTGGAAAACCAAGGCTTACAATGGCAACTTGCGGATGTTTCCACGGAACTGGAAGCCGCACGTCTGCTGACGAGTCGAGCCGCCATAGCACTAGACAATGGCGCCCCTGCTATGGTGGAATCGGCATATGCAAAAAAATATGCCACTACCGTAGCCTTCAACGGCATCTCTCAATGTATGCAGATCATGGGGGCCGA
>CAZSWX010000248.1:0-4123 GCA_964610865.1 uncultured Enterobacteriaceae bacterium | reverse complement strand
CGACGTGTTGTACATGCACGACATCTGGTCGGAAATCATCGAGTACGCTTTTAAACGATTCGTTCACAAATGGATTGGCGTATTCCATACTAAACGTTGAAATTTGACGATGATTGTTCACAACCCGAAAGACGGTAGGCCCCCCCCCGTCCGCGGACAAACGCGGGTCGTATCCTTCTCGTTTGATTGAGAATTCTATTGCGCTCGGATCGGCGGTTCGCGCAAAAACGGCTACGGTATGGCCACGCTGGGTAAGCGCCCCCGCCAATGTTTGCGTCACCAACTCGGCCCCACCCCGCTCATTCGGTGGATAGCCATGTGCCACCTGTAAAATTCGCATGTCTAAATTAACGTCTCTTGATACTCTCTTGCAGCGATAAAATTGGAGTCAGGCGATGGGACAACTTCGGTCTTCGTGCCCCCCAATGCACACCATACTGACCGGCCCAGTGCCACGCGACGGCAGGAACACCCCATCGCAACAACGTCCGCAAGCGTCCATCTTTTTTCAAATATCGCCAAAAAGATAGGTCCTTACGAGCAGCCCGGACGGCACTCACCAGTTTAAACCCAGCCGACCGATCGGTTTGTTGTCGCATTGCCAGCCCGTGGTCAAAATGCCTTCGGAAGTTATCCCAAGTGCCATATCCGTGGGAGTGATACACTAACGAATCCGCCCGATAGGTCGTCTTGTACCCTGCCTCTATGACCGTTTTCGCCCATAACTGATCCTCCGCAAACGGCACATCCGGAAATGGGAAATTTTCCCATATCCTTTTCCTCAAAACAGAACTGACATTGGAATTAATGTGAAAATTAGCAGGGTTTTGTGCGTAGCCAGGATCCGACAATTCATTAAGGCTAGAGTCTGCCCGTCCCGACAACTCGTCTTGGACAATCCTCCGCCATTCCATAGGATGGCAACTAGCCCGGGGAATATGGCGACTGTAACCACCCGCTATTTTTCTGTCCACAGTCAGTGGCTCGATCAGCCTGGCAAGCCAGTCAGAATTCGCGGGTGAAGCGTCCTGCGTCAGGAAGACCAAGTACTCGCCAGTCGTATGGAAAGCCGCCAAGTTACGGGTACGACCGTGGCCGAATTCTTCCGGTTTGATATTTATTACTTGCCCGTCAAATTGTTCAACGATATTAGTCGTCTGGTCCCGCGACCCGGAATCTACAGCAACAATTTCGGCCATTCGAAAGTGTCCGCGCTGACTACGGACAGCACTCAGCAAGTCGTGTAGATATTTTTCTCCGTTCTTTGTGACTAGCAGTATGGAAACTGTCGGAGGTTTCGACATCAGAACAAATCAATCCGCGAGATTGCCAAACTTAGCCGGAGTTCTTACGGCAGACGATATGCACATCGTCAGGCCAGGCCCACATTTGATTGAGTGCTTCGTTCGCATTTTCGGACCATTCTAAAAGCGCCTGCTGCTTCGCGTCCAAGAGTTGGATCCGCCTGCCCAGAGAGAGCATATCGTGATAGGGAGCAATATTGAATAGACGCAGGACGTGAGAATATAAGTTCCTTACGACCGACCGAGGGCCCGGAGACTCTGCATCCTTCTTCCCCATGTCTTCCTTGGAAACTTCTTTCCGGGCGGCTGGGCCACCGATCGCAGACGGTATGTCTTCGCGATTAGTCTCGATTATTTTGAGGTGAGAATGTCGAAACATCGCCTCTAGCAATTCCGGGTGATAGAAACGGACGTGTTCAGGGTCCCGCCAAAACCCGAACAGCTGCATCCTAATGGATTCAGGATTTGGTACCACCACCACCAACGTTCCCTGCGAAGCCAAACGGGGGACTAGCAACTCCACAAAACGTAGCACTTCATCAAACGGTAAGTGTTCCAAGAAATGGGAACAAAACACCCCGTCATACAATTCTTCGGTCTCCTCAAGGTAAGCCAATACGTCTCGCTCGACGACGGCGCCGCCCCGCCGCCGGACCGTGGCTACCGCGCTAGGACTTCGGTCGACCCCAAGTGCGCTAATACCCTCCTGAGCCAGAAGCTCTAAGAAGATTCCCTGTCCGCACGCAACATCGAGCACCTGCTCGCATCCCGCGAAATACCCCACGTATTCCGCCAATTTCTCGCGATTCAGGCTCGGGCTCCGGAGGCTGAGCTCATAGTCTGCGTAATTAAAGCGTGCCACCATAATCGCTTTCTATCCTATACCAACCGATCGCTCGCGCCGACCAACCAAGTTCACGCGTAGCGACGATACGACTCCCGCAACTCAAGACGTAACGTGGTTTTCCTGCTAAAGATAGTCCGCGAAAAATCCTCGGCAACGGCCGAACGCGTAAACGCCGAGGTACACCAAGGCCATTGCCAAACCGGCACTGTAAATTAAGGAAAAGTCTGGACTGAACTCTCCATCCAAAATTATTGATCTAAACGTATCTATAATTCCAACCATGGGATTCAGGATGAGTATTTTTTCTATGCTCTCTGGTATCAATGCTTTCGGATACAAGATTGGCGTCAAAAAAAACCACAGTGTAAAGCTAGCCAACGCGACCTGTTCTATGTCACGAAAAAACACATTTCCGCAAGCGAGGAGCATTCCTAATCCTACGGCAAGCAATAATGCCAACGCGAACGGGATAACCAGCAACACTACCGCCGGCGCAAGCCAGGCACCATTCCACACCATCAACCCTACAAGAAAAAGAAAAAACCCTATCCCTTGCACTACAAAGCTAGACATTACGACCGCAATAACGAGCAGTTCCGACGGGAACTGTAATTTCTTCACCATATTTGCATTCTGGGTAACGGCGGTCACTGACCGAGTGCACGCCTCTTGGAAAGCTAACCAAGGCCACAGCCCACAAAAAACGAACTCGGGAAACCCGTGTCCATCCCCTACTTCTTTAACCTTGTAAATCACAGAAAATACCATTGTGTAGAGTGCCAGCATTATTGCCGGCTGAATCAGTGACCAAAAGCCCCCCAAACTGGTCCCAACAAAGCGAGAACTTACCTCACGGCGCACCATTACAACCAGCAAGTGTCGATGCCGTACAATGTCTACAAACATGTGACCCCAGAGAGCAGCAAAAGGTCCGTTAACCGGATACGACAAAGTCTCCAATGACTAGGTGATCCATGCCGGTACGTCGAAACATGTCGATCGCGTCCGAGGGAGTATGTACTACCGGGTCTCCTTTGAGGTTAAAAGAAGTATTTAGTACGCCGAAAACACCGGACAATCGGCCAAATTCCGTTATGAGCGAATGGTAGCGTGGGTTTGATTGGCGCGTCACCACTTGGGCTCTTGCCGTTGTGTCCACGTGCACAGCCGCACGAAGATCACGTTGCCCAGCCTCGGTTGTTGGAAGAGCCATCGTCATGAACGGTGCATCCGATTTGGTGACGAAGTATGAATCTTTCTGCTCGGACGCGACGGACGGCCCAAACGGCCGCCACGGCTCTCGGTGCTTGACCAAATTGTTCACCCGATCCTTCATTCCAACCTCACTCGGGTTAGCCAAAATCGAGCGGTTTCCCAGTGCCCGTGGCCCCATCTCCATTCGGCCCTGGAACCACCCGAGCATCTTTCCTTCCGCAAGTAACTCTGCCGCCCGTGTCGTCACGTCATTACATTCGGAATAGGACATTCCTTCATGGTCAAGAGCCGACCGAATTTGGCCGTTGGACCATTCAGGACCAAAATACGGGTGAGCTAAGGCTCGCGGCCGTCGTCCGGTCCTTCTCGCATACGCCAAAAAAGCGGCCCCTATTGCGCATCCGGGATCGTTGGATGCAGGCGGCACATAAAGCCGTTCAACCGAAGGATGGTTTAAAAGGCACCCGTTCATCTTCGCATTGAGACCCACTCCGCCCGCGACACAGTAATCGCGGTACCCTGTTTTTTCGTAGAGTAAATCGAACAAATGCGCGGCTATTTTTTCGGTTACACATTGAAGCGAAGCGGCAATATTTTCGTCGGTCCCATCAATCGGATTCTTCCGATAAGGGCGCGGCTGTCCAAAGTATCGGATTAAGCCGTTCGAAACACCGGACAACCAGGCCACCGTTTCCCGTGACCAGTATGCACTTGGATCAGTCACAAAGCCGTCTGCCGTAGGGGTCACAATTTCATC
>CAZSWX010000247.1:0-4140 GCA_964610865.1 uncultured Enterobacteriaceae bacterium | reverse complement strand
ACCGAAAGTGGGTCGATCCCGGCGAACGGTTCGTCTAGCAACATAAATGCTGGCGACATGACGAGGGCTCTCGAGATTTCCACACGGCGGCGCTCACCTCCAGACAAGGAATCGGCGCGATTAGATGCCAGATGGCCGATGCGTAATTCCGCGAGTAATTCATGAAGACGCTCTTCCCGTTGCGGCTTGTTCAATCGCGTAGTCTCCAGAATTGCCATGATGTTTTCCTCCACGGTTAGTTTGCGGAAAACGGACGGTTCTTGCGGGAGGTATGTGACGCCTCGACGTGCCCGCTTGTGCATAGGCCACAGGGTAATGTCTTCATCATCATACTTTATGACACCCGAATCGGGACGAATAATACCGACGATAATCGAGAATGTCGTAGTTTTACCGGCGCCATTTGGGCCGAGTAAGCCAACGATCTCTCCACCAGTCAGACCGACGCTGACGCTGCTCAGTACCGGTCGCTTTCCATATGTCTTACAGAGACCTTCAGCTCTAAGTACGTGTTTCTCAGACATGGTATCATTCTTTACCTAGGAACCTGGTGGTTGGAAACCTCTTTCGTGCCCTAAGGTCACTGCTCGTCCGGGATGAGAAGCATTTGGGCCCTACGTTTTCCCTTACCACCTTTGACTATACTCCGTTTCTCATCGAGGAACACTTCGACGACGTCCCCCGCTACCTGATTTGTGCCCTCTCGTAGAATTGCGTTCCCTTGGAGCGTTACGGTCCGTTTCTTCTCATTAAAAACAGCTTTGCGGCTGGTGGCAAGCCTTTCTCCCGACGTGATTTCGACGTTGCCTTCCGCAACTATGCGCTTGATACGTTGCGGGGGTGACGTTTTGGGTGATCTGGGGACCGAGGCTTGGTCATCGTAAAAAACAGTGAGAAAATCGCTCCGGAGGGTCATATCACCCTGAGTAACGACGACGTTACCTCTGTATTCAATCCGGTTCTTTCCATAAAAAAATTCAAGGTCCTCCGAGCGGATATGAATTGGTTCTTTGCGAGAGGTGAGAGACAGGGAATCGGCAAAGGTAGCTCCTGGTTCTTCTGCTTCGCCAATCTCCGGTTGGCCGAATCCAGGGACGATTGAAATGCCCAACAGCAAAGTTGCAAGTATAGAAATGGACCGGTAAGATTTGTAGGCCGCCTGCAAAGCCAAACGCATCAGCCAGCCTCCTGGGTGATGGTGGTATGCACGGCAGAATTCAGTTGTAACTGCTTGGTGTTGACGGTTACGGTGTATCCGGTTCCTTTGACCGTGAAGCCTCGGCCGACTATATAGAGTGTGCTATCGGACGATATCGTGTTTTGCCCGTGGTCATATAACGCGCGGTCGGTTTTCAAAATAACGTCTCCGAATTCCATTTCTAATTTCCCTTTAAGTTCGATTCGAACCAAATCTTGGGTATCATCGGCCAGGTGGAGGGTGCCTTCATTACAACGAAGGGCTACGGCTTCACCGTCCTCGAAAAATAAGGACACATGAGGGGCTTCTATGAGTATAGTATTCGTACCAGAAAAGTACCGTGCTTTATGGGCAACGATTTCCCACACCTTGCGGCCGTCTTGCATTTTTACCCTGCGAAACTCTGTCATGCGTTGTACGTGTCCCTGCCCAATGTTTTCCTTGGAAATAGTCTCGCTGAGGCGCCGGATTGCTTCAGGTTCGGTGCCTACTTGGGTACTTAAATAACTGAGCAGAAGTACAACGGTTATGACTGTGATTCCAAGAAGAAAGCGGATTTGATTGCGACTCATTGCACGGTTCCTCGGCTGTAGTAAGCCTATCACCGATGGAGGACCTAATGAAAGAAGGCGGGTGGCCATCCCCTGGAAGGGATAACTTTAGGCTAATAAAACAGTGCGACAATCACGGAGAGGATAGACCTTTAATAAGGCGGTCAATCTCCCGCATTGTAAGGAGAAAATTCCTGAGCCGAGAAAGAGGAAATACGGTCGCGCTGTCGCTCAGGGCGCTTGCCGGGTCCTCATGGATCTCCATGAACAGCCCATCTATTCCTACTGCCATAGCGGCGCGTGCCAATGGCTCAATAAATTGTCTTTGTCCTCCGGAAGTGGTTCCTTGTCCGCCGGGCATTTGAACGCTATGCGTCGCGTCAAAGACGACCGGGTAAGTTGATTCCGCCAGAATATGTAACGCGCGCATGTCCGATATAAGATTGTTGTAGCCGAAGGAAACTCCCCTCTCTGTTAGGATAATTCTCGAGTTCCCGGTAGCGGCAACCTTAGCGGCGACATGGCTCATATCTTGTGGTGCGAGGAACTGTCCCTTTTTGACATTGATGGGTAGTTCGGATTGTCCGGCGGCGGTAAGTAGATCCGTTTGTCGGCAAAGAAAAGCCGGGATTTGGATTATATCCACTACGTTAGCGGCGGCAGGCACTTCTTGAGGAGAATGGACATCGGTGAGCAAAAGAGCATCTGTTTCCGCTTTTACGTCGGCAAGGATCCGCAGGCCCTCTTCAGTTCCCAGGCCTCGGTAGGAGGAATGGGATGATCGGTTGGCTTTATCGTAAGAAGATTTATAAACAAACGGAATTCCTAGTTCGTCCGTCAGAGTGCGCAGCTTGCTGGCATGACGCAGCGCAGAGTCCCGGTTCTCAATAACACAAGGTCCTGCAATGAATACAAACGGATTCCCATCTCCAAAAGTTAATGGACCAACGGGCACAGCTCTGGGGGAAAATTCTCTTGACGTCAAGGTTGGGCCTCTTCGTTTTTGGAACTCTTACGGCTTGTTGGTTCTGGGGATGCGGTGTGTCGCTGAATTCCGGCCTCTATAAACCCGGCAAAGAGGGGATGGCAATCGAAGGGACGCGATTTAAACTCCGGGTGGAATTGGACTCCTATGAACCACGGGTGTCCTTGTAACTCAACGGCTTCTACCAACTTGCCGTCGGGAGACAAACCGCCGAAAACCATTCCTTTGGATGCCAAAAGTTCTCGATAAGAGTTGTTGAATTCGTACCGATGTCGATGACGTTCGTTGATCCTCTTTGTGTTATATACACGTCTTGCTAAGCTATTTTCATCAAGCACACAAGGGAAAGATCCCAAACGCATCGAGCCGCCTTTTTGGACGATTTCTCTCTGTTCATCCATTAGTGCTATCACGGGGTCTGACGTCGTTTCATTCACCTCCGTGGAGTTGGCCTCGTTAAGGCCGCAGACGTGCCTGGCGAATTCAACGACAGCCATCTGCATCCCAAAACATATACCGAGAAAAGGGATGTCGTGTTCTCTGGCGTACCGGATCGCAGATATTTTTCCTTCTGCCCCTCGCCGGCCGAAGCCCATTGGAACGAGGATCGCATGAGCGGAAATGAGGGACGTAGGAAATACGTTGTTTTCTAATTGTTCTGAATCGATGTGCACTATATTGACACCGCATTCATTTGCGAAGCCACCGTGGGCGAGCGCCTCGTTTATGCTTTTATACGAATCGATTAGCTCAGCGTATTTGCCTACCATGGCGACGCTAATCTCTTGTTCCGGGCTGCGCGAAGCCGCAACAATCTTTTCCCACCGGGCCAGATTGGGAGCTCCTGTCCACATATTCAACTTCTCAACGATACGCTCGTCTAATCCCTCCTGATGGAAAACTAGGGGCACTTCGTAAACGCATTCGACATCCTTTGCCGTTATGACGGCGCTTTCGTCTACGTTACAAAAAAGCGCAATCTTGCCTTTGACATTGGGTTCAAGATACCTATCGGTCCGGCATAAAAGAAGATCGGGCTGTATGCCTAGGCTTGTTAATTCCTTAACGCTGTGCTGGGTGGGTTTAGTTTTGAGTTCGCCAGCGGCAGAGATAAAGGGTACCAGAGTTAAGTGGACATACAGAACGTGTTCTTTCCCCCAATCCCATCGGAATTGACGCACGGCCTCAAGAAAGGGCAAGCTTTCTATATCACCTACAGTGCCTCCTATTTCGCAGATGGCCACATCGAAACCCTCAGCCGCTGCTAGGATCCGTCTTTTGATTTCGTCGGTTATATGAGGGATCACCTGCACGGTACCGCCCAAATAGTCACCACGTCGCTCTCTTGCAATGACAGAGTCGTATACTTGCCCGGTCGTGAAGCTGTTTTTCCGCGTCATTCTAGT
>CAZSWX010000246.1:0-4141 GCA_964610865.1 uncultured Enterobacteriaceae bacterium | reverse complement strand
GGCGTTTATCCCCGTCAACTGGCAATCGAGACGGTTAACCATTGTAATGCGGAGTGTGTTATGTGTCCGTATCCTCAGATGAAGCGGCACAAAGGCATAATGTCTAAAGAAGTACATAGGCTGATCATCGATAAAATAGCTGCATGGAATGCCCCGATCGAATTTATAAGTCATGCCGGTATGGGGGAACCACTTTTAGATAAAAAAATTGAACAAAAAATAATTTATGAAAAACAGATTTTTACTAATGCCAAGGTAGCTATCTATTCTAATGTGAGCGGACTAAATGAAAAACGGGCTGGTCAGATATTAGATTCAGGTGTTGATATCTTGTCTGTGAGTCTAAACGGTTATTCTAAGGAAGTATATGAAGCGGTAATGAAGCTTTCCTTTGAAAGGACACAGAGAAATCTTCACCGGTTCATCGAGATGAATAATGAAAGAGGCCATCCTACCCAAATAAACGTATCCCTTATTCCCACAAAACATCACAGTAAAAATGAAATTGAAAATTTTTGTAGTTATTGGGATGGAAAAGTGGATGCGGTAATTGTCCCTCCACAAATAGGGTGGGGCGGATTTTTTGAATTGGGTGTGAAGAAAACTCAGTACCCATGCCGGTATATATTCGAGGTTTTACAAATTGACTGGGATGGTACGGTTGCAATGTGCTGTGAAGATTATGAAACAAAATATCCTGTTGGAAATCTCCAAGAACAAGAGCCTCAAGAGGTGTTTAACTCGCCAAGATTGCAAGAGCAACGTCGCCGAATGGTTGACGGCGACTTTGCCCTGCCACCAATATGTGTTGACTGCATAGAAAGCCATGAGGTTGCGCGTCAATATTGGAAACAAGCAGAAGTCTTGCCACTCTCTAAGATTTAACTGTCTACTAAGCTTTTGTGGGAGATAATGTAGCCATGAATGATCAGTAAAGTAAAAGCTGAAAAGACGGTTTGCATTCGCGAGATGGATGATGACGGAACGCCCGAGTATACAACCGGTAGAACTTTTAAAAGCTATTAGTTCAAATTTATATAAGTACCTTCTGGGTAGGTTTTTGGGAATGGGGTTGCAAATTAACAGCTTCGCTTTTCCGGAAGGTTATATTCCCGTTCCTACACCGGCACGACACTATATAGATACATTTCTCAATGAATTTGATTCCAGCGTTCGTGGTCGAGTGGTAGAATTTATGCCTCCCTTCTACCAAGAGCGATATATAGGTCGTTCGGAGATTACCTCTTATGATGTGTGGGACATTGTACCAAGCGCGGCTGCGACAATTGTTGCCGACCTGCAAAGTGCCCCCGAAGTAAGCGAAGGATCATTTGACACCATCTTATGCACACATGTGCTTTGTAACGTTCAACATCCATGGCTTGCCGCTCGCGAAATCCATCGAATGTTGGATACTGGCGGGTTAGTTTTATGCACTGTTCCCATGGTGTTACAGGGTTACGCACCTCATCCAGGAGATTATTATCGATTTACCAGAGATTCTTTACAAACTCTATTTGGGGGTTTTTCCAAAGTTGAATATCGTTCTTACGGAAATTCGGCCACTGCTTCAGGCTCACCCCAATATTTAATGTGTAATCATTACTCTAGTAAGGTATTGAATTACCACGATCCGAATTGCCCCAGTATCGTTGCGGTTGCTGCATGGAAGTAAGTGACAAATCGGAATTCCGTCGCATATTTGTCGATCATGGGGAGGCCTATGGTAATTTGGGAGATGAAGCGATGCTTCTCTCTGCTCTCAAGCGTCTAACCAAGCACTTAGGCCCTTGCATTTTCGTTCTGCCCAGAGAAGAAAATCGGCCGATCCCTAATTTGGAGGATTTTATTGTTGAGCTGACCCCCTCGCCTTATCTAACTTTCAAAACTGCGATTAAAGGAGCATCGAGTTTCTTAAGCTTGATAAGGCGTTGGTTCCCCGGAGATAAAACTGGGCTGAAACTTTGTTATTCGTGGGTGTCTTTTCTCGATCGTATTGGGATATTGAAATTCTGTTACTCTGATTATAAACGTTTTCTTTTTGATTTAGCTCGATGTGAGGCATTTTACGGTGTTGGAGCGGCTGATTTTAATGATTTTAACAGCCTCGGCGCCGCATATAAATGTTGGTTATATAAGATAGCCACACGAAAGGTAAAATTATGCATTGTGTCCGCCCAGGGATTTGGTCCACTTCAGTCTGGGGTATTGATCTCTTTAATGTCGAGAGTTTTTAAACACCTTGATGCTCTCTCATTTCGTGATGCCGAATTTAGTGCTTCATTTTGCCGCGACGTAGTGCCTCTTTCTTGTCCCACGCAGATCGTGGGTGACGAGGCCTTGAGCTTACCAGCCGCAAATAAGGAGCGATGTGTGTTTCACATCCAAGAGTCTGGTTTAGAGCCTGGGCAACCATTTATCGTTGTTCATTGGAGATCTACCGATTATACCCAGGAAACACAAAAACTATTCCCCAAAATTGCTAATCTTTATGACGCTGTGGTGGAGAAAACTGGGGTCCCTTTGTTGTTTGTCCCTATGAGCTACGATGTTCATTCACGCATTGATGAAGATTGCTATTTTGAACTTCGTTCTAGAATGAAACACTCTCAAAATTTGCATAACTTAGGGTTCATACAGGATACCAGTTTAATTAAAGGGATTATCGGCGCGTCAGTGTTGACGCTTGGCCTTAGCTACCATATTCACGTGTTTGGTCTTGCTCAAAACATTCCCGCTGTGATCACATTCAGTGGACAATACTATCATTTTAAATCTCATGGTCTGATTGATTTCTATGGAGAACCCAGCGCTGCACACAATATAGAACAAAGTAGCGTGATGGATGTGTTGCTATCGGTGATGTACTGTTTAGCCGAACGTGAAAACGCATCAACCTCTATTGCCCAATGTAATGCGAAATTATTGCAAAGAAATGATTGGAGTATAGAACTGTTGGCAAAAATGCTTAAAGAGCAGGGTCTTTGAATAATCAAGACAATCGACAAGACGTCCCAAAAATTGGACAAGTCAATTTTGGTGACTTGCGTCGGCTTAGCCCTCTAAGCAGAGAGTTTGGTCAAGACCGGGGTACCACAATCCGACGTTATTACATTGATCAATTCCTTACTGATAATAGAGAATTCATCGCCGGGAAGGTTTTGGAAATAGGAGACAATACTTATACTCATAAATATGGCCAACCGGGTGTTAATGGTGATGTCCTCTCACTGAGTGATGGAGGACGAAAAGATGTTATGGTTGGAAACCTTGTAACAGGCGAGGGAGTACCAAGAGGCCAATATGATGCGATCATTTTAACCCAGGTTCTCCATGTCCTTACCGATATCGGAGTGGCTCTCGAACATATTTATGCCGCATTGGCTGAGGGAGGTGTAATCTTAGCTACACTACCTGTTATTACTCAAATTAGTAAATATGATATGGATCGTTGGGGGGATTATTGGCGCGTTACAGATAAGGCAGTACAGCATATCTTGGATAGGCATATTCCGGGTTGTACTGCAAAAATTATGGCGTACGGGAATCATCTAACAGCGATCGCATCGCTCAGTGGTCTGGCTGCTGAAGAGCTGACAACACAGGAGCTAGATTATTTTGATTCTGATTACCAAATTTTGATTGGAATTCATGTAAAAAAGTAATCTTCCAATATGCAGATTAAAAAACTTTATTGTCGTCTTAATAATTTCGTTTCGCAAAACAAAAACTGGTGGTCTTAAAACTAATGTTTATTCAATTAAATCTATCTCTGCCACCACATTGGCAATATGTATAGTGGATAATTCATCCATGGCGGTTACAGAGTGTCCTTCGGCAATAAAATATTCAAAAAAGTTTGACTCGATAAATCCTGAACCACCTGTCACTAGACAATGGCTTTTTCTCATAATGCCGTCATCTCATTTTACCGGCTAAACTTTGAGTTAATCCAATTAAAAATAACACATAATTGTAAATCATATAATGTTACCAAATTAGGCTGCTGGAATTCATTCAGTAATCGGATTATCTCTCAAATAAACAAAAGTATTAGTTGAATCTATTTTTGTGTATAAGGTATCGCCTATATTGGGCCTAGTTTGGAGATCTTGTTTGGCAATGATAAGGTTGTTCGTAC
>CAZSWX010000245.1:0-4156 GCA_964610865.1 uncultured Enterobacteriaceae bacterium | reverse complement strand
TCTGTTCAAACGAGAAGGAATAAAGGTGTGATTGTACGTCGCACTCGGCACCGGGATATGAATTGTGCCACCAGGTACCTCCAATACCGCTTCCTTTCTCTAATATGACAAAATCGTGAATACCGGCCTTCTTTAGTTGAACACCCATGCACAGACCCGCTGATCCTGCGCCTATAATTACCACCTGTTGTTTTTCGTCAAGTTGCATAAAAGCTCCCATAACCTATTAGTGACGTGTCATTGCTTGTTAGACGGATCGACCATGTTGGTGACGTAAGGTATTATAATCGCAAGGGTTTGGCAAGTTGTTTAATGTTGCCGCCTTAACCGTGTTGCCTGAGAGGGTTGGTATTTGGCACCATTTTCAAGGTTCGCGTATTCGTACTACAACACGAAAGAAAGGGCCTAGTCGGTTGTTATCCAGCCTTCGCCGACTAAAACGCAGGCTCCACCGACCCAGGTATTTTTAACTTCGCCGTTTTCTTTTTCAGCCCTTGCGTGGATGGTGCTGGCGCGTCCCATTTCTATGCCCTGGGCGATAGTCCATCGTGAGAGGCTGGTTTCCTCGTTATCAAAATGGCAGAGGAGGCCGGCAAGGGCACTATTGGCACTTCCAGTAGCAGGGTCTTCCGGCACACCAAGTAGTGGTGCAAACATACGCGCGCGAAGGTCAAACTGGCCCGTACATCGCGTGTACAGGTGGATGAGACCGGGCTCGCCCAGACTCGTGAGAAGCTTGAGGCGTTCCGGTTTAACTTGCGCCTGTGCGAGCGTCGGGAGATCACGAAGCTCGGCTATGAGAAAGGGAAGGCCTACAGATGCCACCTGCGGGGGGTGTGTACTTGTTAAAATATCTTGGTCGGCAATATTCAGAATGTCCGCCAACAGATCGCTGGGGGCGGTTCTTCCTACTGAGAGTTTTTCTGGTGCCCTGAGTTCACAAAAAAGTGCCCCCCCGGGTCCTTTTTCTACTGTGACAGGTACCACTCCAGCTTTTTCTTCGAACGTGACAACGGTGGATCCGTCGATCTTGCCCAGATGCCCCGTGGTAGCAAGTATAAAGGCCGTGCCAATGTTTGGGTGGCCGGCGAACGGGACCTCTCCCCCTGGGGTGAAGATTCGTACCTCGTGGGAGTTCTCCTCCCGAGGGGGAAAGACAAACGTCGTTTCCGAGTAGTTAAACTCACGTGCGATTTGAAGCATAAGCCGTTCGCTGAGACCCTGCGCTTCAGGAAGAACGGCTAACTGGTTGCCGCCGAATCGAACGTTCGTAAAGACATCGCAAGTATAAAATTTATAACGCTTCACAGTGCGCGCACCTCCCCACGAAGAAATTGTCCGTCCCAGACCGGGTGCCCCGCGTCGCTACGGATCCTCGTGAAGTGTTTTGTCGGAGCATTGACAAGTACTTGCCAACGTTGAGAATATGGCGAGACGCTAGCCTTTGTCTACCAGCCCATATGGTTCTGCCGGTAATCTAAGTTGAATGGGCTGACTGATCAAAATTCAAGGAGTTTCATATGCCAATTCAGAAATTTGCACCAATGACGAAGAACTTCGCCACTTTTGATTGTGACGCTCATGTTACAGAGCCGCCCTGGATATGGGACCAGGCCAAGAACTGGCTGACAAGAGACGAATTAGAGGCGCTGAAGACCACAATGTGGTTCGATTCAGATACGAAACAGCTTATTGTAAATGGTCATGCAGGGGCAGGATTAGGCTCACAACGGATTGGTGGAACGCCCGGTGTGGTAAATATACTATCGCTGGCAGGCCCGGGTCTGAAGCATGACATCCAGCGCGCAATCAACGTTCGTAATCTTGATCCAGAGACAGCGATTTCGCAGGAGCAAGCGGACTATCTAGATCATAAGGGGTCGTATGAACCGAAGGCCCGGCTGAAAGATATGGACACCCAAGGGATAGACCAGGTGATGATAATTCCGACGGATATTGATACGTACCCGTGGCTTCAGAATGCTATGGGCGCAAAGGCCATGTGCAAGGCATACAACGAATGGGCGTATGAATACTGCCAAGAAGACCCTGACCGCATATTTTTTGCGGCTCTTTTGCCCATGCAGGACCCCGTGTTTGCTGTTGAAGAGGTCTACCGTGTGGCAAAAAAGGGTTGTCGAGTCGGCCTAATACGACCCATCGATGCGATGGGTAATTATCCGATCCAACCCAAATACGATATTGTGTGGCAGGCCATGGAGGACGCAGGGGTAGTGTATGGCATGCACCCCTTCCCGGCCTTTGGAGCCCTTAAGCCCCCGGGTTATTCTGCGCAATATTCTGGTGCCGAGCTGATAGCCCGAACGGTGATATCGGCTGGACTCCCGCATCAGTTTTTGACGAACGTCCAGAACTTTCAGTCTGAAGCCGCTTTGTGGGTGGTCATGGTATTGATGTCTGGATTCTTCGAAAAGTACCCGAAACTTAATGCGGCAGTATTTGAAGCGTCTTCCACGTGGCTCAGCTTTTTGTTGGATGAGTGCGATAAGATGTACAAACTATATCGGAACGAGCGCGAGTTACCTCCTCTGAGACGATTACCGAGTGAAACCTTTTTTGAGCATTGCGTTACGGGCTTTGAAGGCGACGAGGCGCCACCGTCGCGTCTTCCGGAATTCTATGGAGACATATTAGCGTGGTCGTCCGACGTGTACCATCACGACGGTGATGACGCGTGGCGTGCAATTGAGATGATGCGGGATTGCCAGCTCCCCGATATTCAGCAAGCAAAATTCCTCGGTGAGAACGCGCGGAAATTGTACAACATAGAAGCACCCGAGACATTCATCCGTCACCGTGTCACAGAAATAGCCCGGCCGAACTGGTGGCCAACAGAAGGTGAAATTCAACACTCGCTTGAGCCGGAGGCATCTGTTGTTCGCCCGCGTGGCGAAGCCGGAATGAGCGGAAATGAGCGCGCGATCGAAGGGGACCGGACATGACCGTGAAAAAAACGTTCGCGGTCTTTGACACCGATACCCATGTGGTAGAGCCGCCGGCTGTTTGGGAGGAATATCTCGACGGCGAATTTAGAACGCTTGGTAAAACGGCGCTATGGCGCGAGAACGGAGCCTACGGTTCCTACCTAAAGGTTAATGGCAAAATGTTCCGCGACCCAATGAATTCCAATATCCCTCGGCATGCCATTTGGAAGCCGGGCATGACCTGGGATCAGGTTGGGGAGCTTGATCCGCACACCCATCACCCAGAAAGCCCTGGGGCTTCGGACCCGCGCGCCAGGATCTCCGACATGGACACAA
This sequence comes from uncultured Enterobacteriaceae bacterium, assembly GCA_964610865.1. Lineage (GTDB taxonomy): Bacteria > Desulfobacterota > Binatia > Bin18 > Bin18 > Bin18. The sequence goes on along the minus strand of CAZSWX010000245.1, from coordinate 875 downwards.
TGGGTGTCGATCAAGCGTTTTTGTATCCCACATGGTTCGCTGAAGGGTATCATTTGATTGAAGACCCCGACGTCGCTTATGCACTCGCCCGCGCATACAACGATTGGATCCTTGATTTTTGCGCGGTTGCGCCAGACCGTCTTTTTGCCGCCGCTGTTTTGCCTCTTCAAAACATGGATTTTACGATAAAGGAGTTACGACGTATCGCCGCCCACCGGACCTTTCGTGGTGCTTTCATACGCCCGATGTTCGTTGAAGGGCACTATTTTACGCACCCATATTATGACCCTCTGTGGGCGGAGCTGGAACAGCTCGGCGTTGCGGCCATGGTGCATCCTACGCCTGGGCTCTGGAATCCTGAATGGACTTCGCATGGACCTTTTATTGAAAAGATCAGAAATCGGCTTAATCAACATGCAATGGTGAGCGATTCAGGCGGTGGTCCCGACGCTGGAGGGGGCAACGGGTACGCGAACTTTTCATTCTTTGCCTCTCCCTCAATAGGCCACCCTGTTTCTCCTATCCTCTCCGGGTGGCTCGACAATCATATGTTCGTGGCATCAACGTTGATCGGCTTTACGGTTATGCAGCGTTTTCCTCAAATGAAGGTGGTAGTGGCGCACGGGAAGGCGTCCTGGATGGAGGAGGTTTTGGAAAAGATGGAGGCTTCCGCGAAAACGATTCCACTTCTCAACTACTATCCAGTCCGGACCGATCCCGAAGAAATGTGGGAAGAAGGCCGAGTCATGCTAGGCTTCGATGCCGAAGAACGCATGATTCAGAAACTGCCAGACGATTTTGCTGAAAAAATCGTCTGGGGGTCAAGGTATCCACATCACGATACAACTAGTGCCTGGGATGCCATCGACCAACTG
>CAZSWX010000244.1:0-4218 GCA_964610865.1 uncultured Enterobacteriaceae bacterium | reverse complement strand
GGCACATAACCTTCCGTTGCGATCTTATCGCTCGCCTCGGTGATGTAGAAGACCTTAGCCGCTGCAGCAGTTTTCGCTGCCGTTTGCGCCGCGCTCATCGCCGCGTTTTGCAGGACAATATAACCGAAGTCATACGGTGACATACAGAGCGTAAAATCCATTTGTTCGGCACTAGTAGTGCCATGAATCACCACGTGCACGAAAACGTAAAAATCACCAGCCGCGACACCCGAGGCCCCACTCAAGACATTCTCAATACCAATAATTGTGGCATGGTCACCTGCCGCTGAGTAATACGGGATTAATTTCCCTGCACTAGGATCAGCAGTTAGCACACCACTTTGCGCGAAAGCGCTTCCTGCCGACAGTGCCAGTCCTGCCACCAGCGCGATCAAACTCGCGCGAAGTTTCTTTCTCTCCATCGTGTAACTCCTTTCTTCCATTCTCCCAATCTTTAGCCTGCTGTTTTGTTTACTTGCCAATCGGTCAGCTTGTTTTATTAACGTCTGTAGCATGGGTTTCATTTTCGCTCCATACCCCACCTCCTCGCGTAAGACCGGCCCGGTCCCGCCCGCGCCTCTATGTTGCCTTTCGTTCTAGCCGGCGTATCGTTAGCGCACCGAACCATAATGTATATCTTCTCCCCTGTCAAGCCGAAACTCAACCGTTTTGGCTTGGCCTCCACGGTTTTGTATCGCGGTACCATTGTCCTTTGTCAAGACGGATCCATTCTTCCTCTACAACCGCATACAAAGCAATCTCGGGCATCATGGGTCCTTGCATCGTGTAATCAACTCCGACTTTCACTTTTGCCTTGTCGCCGTCTTCTTGTACCTCATCCACCACAAAACTTTTAAACTTCATAGCGGAGCTTTGTTGGGCTAGATACACTGCCAATTCCGAAGTACAATTATGAGAAGACGCTTCGTCCCAATAGGCTTCAGAATAATCCCTTTGAACACGTGATTCCCAAAAACCAGCCACTCTTTGCTCCAGAGACTGTATTTCACCTTTTCTGTCTTTCGGTTGGCACGCCGACAGGGCGACACCCAAAATGATAAGCCCTATCCAAATGCCGTGCCCGGCTCTCCACTTCCACCCGGACATTCCTATCAACTCCTACGTCCTTGCCGTCTTCCCGGGTTCTGCAAGCTATTGTAGGTGAACGCCGGACAAGGTGTCAAGTGGAAATTTTCAATGGCTGAGACTAAAGAAAGTCCCCGGGAAGCAGTTGCATGAGCCCCACTACCGTCTAACAGCACCCGAGTCCTCCCGCCTTCCATTGGCTTGCCCCTTTTCCCCCGGCTTGTCAGGCTCTTAAGACAGCCCACCCTCCTAGGTGAGTTGTAGCGAGCCGAAGCGAGGACTACAGCTTGCCAGCAATTGCGAGAAAGGCAAGTACCCTCCCCCCCTGGGTAACGATGCTGTGGTCGAGCCTATAAATTCAACGCCCGTGCAGGGCCCCAGATTCGCGTTCGCGGGGTTACCGGACCGTATTTTACCAAGGGAGGAAAATGACAAATCCATTCCGTACCCGTATCGAACTCGATATCCAAAAGTCCGCCTAATTCCAGCGTTGCCCGTCATAATCCATTGTTGCCGCCGAAACCAACCCTACGAATCACTCGGAGTGAGGTCGTTCGTCGACCGACTGTAGCCACGCATTTCTTAGCGAGAAGTGTGAACCGTAGGCTAGTCGGTCACTCAGTTTTATAAAATTGGTTACCCGCGACGCCACAGTACCTCGGGGGAAAGACGGCTAAAATTTGCTGCAGAACAGGTATTCGCCTCACTCGGAAACGCGCTGTTCCCGACGAATCCTATCCACTTTGGACTGAAATACCTTGTTAGTAGGAACCATCGTAAGAGCTTTTTCGTAGGACGCTAATGCCTCGTCGAAACGTTGTTGCACTTCGTATAAAAACCCCCAATTCGCGTACACGGCCGGGTCGCGTCCCCCCGACCACTGTTCCGCCTTGGAGAGGGCTTCGCTGGCCTTATTAAATTCTCCTTGCTCTGTGTACAGAAACCCTAGATTGTTCCACGTGTTAGCGTCATTAGGCTTCGTTTTTAAGACCTCGTCGTAGGCCGCCTTCGCCTGGGGCAACATTTTCGCCTTTTGGTAGGCCGCTCCAATGTTGACCAACAAACGATAGTCGTTAGGACACAGCGCGCGCGCGACCGAATACTGTGAAATGGCCATATGGGGCATGCCCATCTTATCGGCAGCGGTCCCGAAACCGAACCTGGCCCGGCAGGAGCGGCGATTGTCCTGAATCATTTTAGAATAAAACGTATGATCATCACGCCAATCCTCATTTCTCACCGTAGTTCGAACTGTGTAGAATGTCACGAGAAAAAGCAGGAACCCGTACGCGAAAACCACTGGGGCAGAAATACCCTTCGGCCTCGGAAGCCCAATCCATCTTTTGACCCGACCTCCCTCAAGTGCCACCACGAGAATCAAGCCAGGCAAAAATGAATAGACGACCGGTCTCACCAGGTTTCCCCACTCTATCCAGTTCAAAAAACTACCGTCCCACAATACTTTGGCACACGCCCCCCCTAACACCAACACAGGAACAGAGGTGGCCAGAACAGCACGCCAAGGATGGTGCGCCAACCGATCATCGATTATGTGAGACAAGCCTGTACCAAAAACGAGCATAAAACCAATAGAGGGTAGGTATAGATAATGCTCAGCCACCATTTCTGGATAAGGTATGATGTGGGAGACAGGGAGGAGGGTGACCCCAAACCAGGCAATACCAAATGCGATGAGCCACGAAAAACGCGCTGCTAAAAGCATCCCAAGGGCTAGCGCAGTCAGCAAAAAGATTGAGGCCCATGCTTGAGGCTCCAGTATAGACGAAGATACGGAAAAGTAGCCGCTATAGTCGGCCAACAGCATCACGGGGGCACACAGGAGATAAATATAGTAAACCCAGATTCGCCCGGTAGTAAGAAAGTTATTTGCCATGCTGCCGCCGTGCCAAGGAATCGCCCAGGTAGGGAGCGTGACAAATGTGATTTGCCATGCGGCGTACAGCCCCGCAACCGCAAAAGGGATATACAAAAACTTGTGTTTCCAAACTGTCCGCACAACTGCGCGAAACAGAAAAACAATATACCGAATATCTAGAGGCTCCTTCGCTTTCCGGGGCACGGCCTCTTGAAAGAAGTCGTAAGCGAACATGACCAGGGGCAGGGTAATAGCCATTTCCTTGCTGGCGACACCGAGGCCGTAAAATACCCACACCCCGCAGATACTGAAGCACCGTCGGTACCAGTCGTTCTGGTCGCGCCAGCGCAAGAAAGAGAGAAAGCCCAAGACAAAGAAGAGCGTAGTGAGGATGTCTCGTCTACCTGAAATATACGTGACACTTTCCGTGTGCACGGGATGCATAGCCCATAAAATGCTAATCACTACAGCCGGGAGCCACCGTACCGCGCTCCCGTCAATACTCGCCATTTTTGTCGGTCGTGGCTGTTGACTAGGGAGGGTGTTAGACAAACGAAAAGCCAATAGAAAAACAGCGCACGCGGTCATCCAGTGGTAAATGAGGTTGCTGATATGAAATACTGGCGGGCCTATGGGGAATCCGAGCGCTTGTGCAATCGCAAAATCGACCGCGTACGAAAGAGTCCTGACCGGCCGGTACCCCAGCACTCCGGGTTCAAACATAATCGACGGATCATTCGCAACAGCAGGCACCGCGGGGTCTTGTACCAGCAGCGGAAAATCGTCGAAAACAAAGTCATGGCCCACGACGCTGCCATATGTTGCCGCAATGCAGAAACCCAATAGAAAGAAAATGCTGCCCTTACTGAGCCACATCTGTCCGCCGCCCATAATGTCTACCCAATCCGTCTTCACTCAGGTTCATTTCGGTTATTTCTGCACATTTACAGCACCTGAGGAGGGCGGGGTCGCCCCGCGACGGCTCCGGTTAATCATCTCTTCTATTTTGCCAATTCGACTCGTAAATTCTTTGGTCACTGCCTCGGCTTCTCCTCGGTTACGTATGACGTAGGGAGTAATCAACACTATTAGCTCTGTCCGCTCGCGCCTGTCCTTTTCGACACGAAATAAACGGCCCAAGACGGGGACATCCATCAAGTACGGCACTCCGTTGCGCTGGCGCTCAACACGTTCGTCTATGATTCCTCCGATAAGAACGGATTCTCTATCGCGAACAATGACTGTCGTATTGGTTT
>CAZSWX010000243.1:0-4254 GCA_964610865.1 uncultured Enterobacteriaceae bacterium | reverse complement strand
GACCCTCAGAAAAATGACGGGAAGCCAAAACGATATGATACACGGTATGATCCGCGGTAGTAAAAGCATTAATACTTCCACCCGAAGACTCGACCTCGGCAGCTATAGCTCCTACCGGTCGCTTCGTGGTGCCCTTGAACAGCATATGCTCGTGGACGTGGGCGGCGCCGGCAACGTCAGGCGTTTCGTCGGCACTTCCCGCCTTCACCCAGAATTGGATAGCGACAACGGGAGAAAAGTGATCCTCTTGAACGGCTACTTGAAGCCCGTTGTCCAACCTGAAAATATGGCGATCGGTACTCGCGTCGGGCTCAATTTTCTGCGGCGACGTTGTGTAAGACATAGCGGTCCTGTGTCTCATACCGCGGAGCAGGAGTCAATCGAGGACAGGGGTTTGGGCCTCATGCTGGGGCTGCCATAGGGAGATGAAGGGCGGGTGACGACCGTTCACTGGCATGCGAGGAGGGGGACTTGAACCCCCATGGGTGTTACCCCACTAGCTCCTCAAGCTAGCGCGTCTACCAGTTCCGCCATCCTCGCATTTTGGAAACGTGGTCGGCTCTATCGCTCTATTTGATGCGACAGTGCACTTTATCCCTAGGCTTTCTGCGGGTCTAGGGGGGCCGGACTAAATAATCCGTCTTTATTGCCGTGTTGGGACCGCCCCCGGCGGCAAGGCTGATATCGGCGCGGAAACCGAATTGCGCTTCAGCCAACGTCGAAGTGTCCCCCGTAAGACCCGAGCAGCGACAGGCGGTGCAAAAAAGTGAGAAGGTGGCCGGACCATTTGCAAGACCTTTCCAATTTCTTGTCGTAAGGTCATATCTTCGATGCCTGACCGAAATAGTGCGGAAATATAATTCGAGACTAGACGGGAACCGTTCGGCCTTTCCCCTTCGGTATCCGGTAGTGCGAAATCTGCGCCAGTTGCTAGTCCCCATGGGTTCGTTTGTACCTTGGCTTGGGCCTTGAAAAATTCCGTTGATAGCGCAGGATCATTTACGCGGATCTTGCTGAGGCACTTGTCCAGAACTCCTGCTGAAATCGTCCCCGTCGTAATGCCTTGACCGTATATAGGGTTAAATGCGCAAGCGGAATCGCCTACTGCGACAAAACCGTTGATCGGTGTAGACCACTTTTCGTAGTGTCGGAATCGGTTTTCCATTCTTCGGTACGAGTAAACGGGAGATATGGGTTCCGCTAAACGGACAGCTTGCTCCAGTATGGGAGAACGTACCTGTGTTAGAGCCTTCGTGAAGGCGTCCTCATCGGAAGGAGGATAGTTGTGGGACACCCCGGCGAGTGTGACGATCCAACGGTTGTTCTCGACCGGGAACAGAACCCCGGCCATCGTGTGAGAAGGCAACTGCACGTCAAGCCACAGGCCTTTCCACCACCATTCTTTCGGCAAGTGCTCCGCTGGTGGCGCGTTGAACCAACGTGAGCTGTAGCCGGTATGTGCACTCACAATGGTCTCGCTCGGGGCTGAAATTCCTAATCGCTTGAGCCAGTCAAGCACTTTCGACCCCCGGCCGCTCGCGTCGACTACCAGATCCGCGGATAATGAGGTGCGGCCCGTGCCTAGGCTCGACACATATTCGACGGCATTCACTGTGGTACCGGAATCCGTCGGTGTAGTCTCTAGGCCGGTTACGGTTGCTCTTGTTTCTAGTTCCACGTTAGGGATACCGGCGAGCAATCTACGCACGGTTGCCTCTATCAGGTTTCGACTGGCAAAGAGCGTTAACATTCCACTCGTATGCCGCTGCTCCCAGCCCCATTCTCGCAACACGGCAAAATCGTTGCCGAAGTCTATTTCTATAGCACCCTCCTGCAACATCATTTTGTCAAAACCTGGGAAGAGTAAGTTAAGTTCCTGACGTCCCCGCACGAGGAGTGCGTGCACATGTCTACTTTGCGGTACGCCCGCCCGTTCATGGGCGCCTTCGGGGAAGCTATCGCGGTCTAGCACTGTTACTTTGTCAAAATGTTTACTCAAGACCCGGGCGGCGCACAGACCTGCCATGCTTCCGCCAATAACAACTGCGCGAGTTTTATCCATAAAGGCGTTCCCCATTTGGCTGCTTGTAATCAATTAATTCACGTTCCAGCGCTTGGATTAGGGTGTGGAAAATTTGGTAAGGGCTAAGTTCCCTCCCGTGCCGAGCTCCTAAGGAATTCCCCCTAGGCCGCAACACTATTAAGGGGCAGGTGAATCCTCTGAAGTTCCGCTTGTTTCGACGGCGGGCGGCGTGGGGGAGGAGTGCATAATTTCGTTGGAATCGGTCTCAACTGAGACTGTCCCGTCCTCATTGCTGGAGACCGGGCTGGTGGAGTCCACCTCGTCGAACAAGCTTTGTGATGTTTGGCGTGCTAGGCCGTAAGTCATCACCAACGAAGTAATCATAAACAAGATGGCAATGCCCGTCGTGAGTTTGGTCAAGAAATTTCCGGCGCCCGAACTTCCAAAGACGGTCTCGCTAGAACCACCACCGAACACGGCGCCCATATCGGCACCTTTTCCTGTTTGCAACAGCACTACCGCTATCAGGAAAAGACAAGCGAAAACGTGAATACCTATCAGTACATTGTAGAGCATGTCAGTGATCCTATCGAAATCGGACTATGCGGGCAAATGTTTCGGCCTCCAAACTTGCACCGCCCACGAGCGCTCCGTCTATATCCGATTGTTCCATTAACGCACTCATGTTGTCGGGCTTGACGCTTCCCCCGTATATTATCCGAACGGAATCGGCAGTAGGGCGATCGGCAAGCTCCTCCATATTGTTCCGGAGGGCTGCGTGAACCTCTTGGGCTTGTCCTGGAGTCGGAGTCTCGCCGGTGCCTATCGCCCATACAGGTTCGTACGCGATAACGACTCGGCCCAAGTCTTGTTTTTGCTTCGAACGTAGCGCGGACTCCAACTGTTTGGATACTACAGAAAATACATGGCCGTTCTGTCTCTGTGCTAGTGTTTCTCCGACGCACAAAATCGGTACCAGGTCCGCTCGTAATGCCGACTCTACTTTGAGTCGGATTTGGTCGTCGGTTTCTCCAAAATACTGACGTCGTTCCGAGTGACCAAGGATAACGTGGGTACAGCGGGCGGATTTCAACATGGCGGCAGAAATTTCACCAGTATATGCCCCATGGGTCTCGTGGTGCATATTCTGAGCGGCCAATCTTACGGGCGTGTCATCAAGGATTTGGGCCGCCATTTGCAAAATAATAAAAGGGGGTGCGACCACGACCTCACGGTCGGGCAATTCCTTGGGGAGTAGGGGCAGTAATCCCTCGAACACTTCCCGGGCTTTCGCCGGTGTGTGGTTCATCTTCCAATTGCCTGCTATGAGGGGGCGGCGAGGTAACATTCGGATTTCACGAACGGCTAGAAAGGTTCTTACCCATAAACTTCGCGACATCCACCATGCGATTTGAGAAACCCCATTCGTTGTCGTACCATGACAAGCACTTAACGAAGTTGCCGTCTAGTATTTTAGTAAGTCCCGAATCGAAAATGGAAGAATGCGGGTTGCCATTGAAATCTACGGAAACAAGTTCTTCGTCGCAGTATTGCAGAATTCCCTCTAGGGTAGTTCCTGCAGCAGCGCGTATTGCCTCATTCACCTGGTCGACCGTTACGGTTTGTCCCAATTCCGCTACCAGATCAACAACGGAGACATTGGCCGTAGGGACCCGTACTGCCATCCCGTCAAGTTTCCCCTTTAGCTCGGGTAAGACTTCACCAACTGCTTTCGCGGCACCGGTCGAAGTAGGAATCATTGATTGAGCGGCCGCTCTAGCACGGCGTATGTCAGTGTGCGGAAGATCAAGAATTCTTTGGTCATTAGTATAGGCATGTACGGTTGTCATCAGGCCACGCTTGATCTCGAACGAATCGTGAAGGACTTTGGCAATGGGGGACAGACAATTCGTCGTGCAAGAGGCATTCGAAACAATGTTGTGTACCGACGAATCGTAGGCATCATGGTTCACGCCATAACAGAGAGTGATGTCTGGGTTCTTGGCCGGCGCGGAGATTAAAACTTTTTTTGCCCCAGCTTCGCGGTGTAACTCCGCCTTCTCACGCGCCGTGAATAACCCCGTTGATTCAATCGCGATGTCGACGCCCAAATCTCCCCACGGGAGATTGCCAGGATCCCGCTCCTGTGTGATTTGAATCGGTTTGCCGTCTACGATTAGGGTGTTTTCTTCTGCGGCCACGTCCGCACGAAGGTGCCCGTGGACAGAGTC
>CAZSWX010000242.1:2760-4258 GCA_964610865.1 uncultured Enterobacteriaceae bacterium | reverse complement strand
ACTCTGAAGTGGGTAAACGATGGTGCCTTGTCCATGCCACCCACATGACAGAAGCGGAAACCAGCGCATTCGCCAAAACGGGTGCCATAGCGGGCTTGTGCCCAACGACGGAGGCTAACCTTGGAGATGGATTATTCCCTCTAGATCAGTTCTTAAACCAAAACGGTAGGTTTGGTATCGGCTCTGACAGCAATACTTCCGTTGATGCTGCAGAAGAACTACGTCTCTTAGAATACGGTCAACGCCTCATTCAGCAACGTCGAAATGTAGGTGCCCGCGGCAAAGGAGTATCTAGCGGTTCCTCGTTATTTCTAGCTGCTCTGGATGGCGGAAGACAAGCTCTTGGACAACCAATAGGCTTGCTTGCGCCTGGCAAGCGGGCTGACTTCGTGGTTCTGGATAAAATGCACCCAGTTCTTGCGGGTAGGAGTGGGAACTCCATTCTCGATTCTTGGATATTTATGGGCGGTCGAGAATTAATCACAGATGTGTTTGTTGCGGGACGCCATCTTGTTCAAAATAACCGCCACATAAATCAGGAACAAATTGAAAATCGTTTCAGGCACACTGTTTCCCGGCTTATGAATGCCGAATGAATTTGAGGAAATTGAGAGGTGCCAAATTCGACTTTCATATCAAACTAAAATATGAAATTGGGTTGGTTACTTCGTATCGTTTATGATGGTTACCTGATCATCGTGTTTGGCAACAACAACGCCATTTGGGGAAATGCGACTAGCAGTACTAGACAAATCACCATGGCGGCCCAGAACGGCAGAATACCGATATAAATTTCCTTCATTGAGACGCCACGGGATACTCCCTTAACTACAAAAACGTTCATCCCTACTGGTGGACTAATCATCGCCATCTCGATAATTATCACCATGACGACGCCAAACCAAACTTTGAGGTCGCTGGAATCTGAACCTAAACCCAGCATCGCCGGTATCTTGGACTGGGCAATGATCGGCAATACAATGGGTAGAACTAGGACCATCATGGCAAAACCATCCAAAAACGTGCCGAGAAATATGAAAGTGGCAAGGATAATGCCGAGTAACAATGTGGGGCCAAAGTCTAGTGTCACTAAAGTCTTAGCGAGGTTTTCCGGAATACCCGTTAGAGCAAGGAATGGCGAAAAAATATTGGCTCCAATGATGATCAAGAATATCATAACCGTGGTGCTGACAGTTTGTAGAAGTGCACTACTTAGTGATTTCTTTCCTAGACTCTTGCGGAAAAGGGCGAACATAAAAGCCAACATGGCACCGACAGCCGCCGCTTCTACCGGCGTGAAAACACCACCATAGATACCGCCGATGGTCACAACGATAATGAAAACGATGGATGTAGCCCGCTTTAGAGCTGCCATTTTTTCCGCCTGTGGTAGAGTTTGTGCTCGTGGACCAATTTCCGGCTTGAGCATGGTCTGAATATAGATTGTGACCAAGAACAGGCTCGCCAACAAAATCCCAGGAATAACACCTGCCAGAAA
>CAZSWX010000242.1:0-2660 GCA_964610865.1 uncultured Enterobacteriaceae bacterium | reverse complement strand
AAGCCACCCCGCATCCCGCCTACCCAAGCATTGGCAGCTGCGTATAGGTCGCGGCTCATTCCACAAATACTGGCGATATTACCCATTAGGACGAAGAGAGGGATAACTGTTAGTTCAAAAAAAGTAGCGACAGTCCAAGCTTCGGATACTAGAGAAGCCAACGCAGCCGGCCAGCTGTTTAGAATTGTTAGACCTATCATGCCAACCGCCGTCATGGCGATGGCTACTGGCACCCGAACCATCATCAAAACAAGAAGCAGGATAAGACCTATGCAGCCAAGAAGGACTGGAGTCATAATTGAACGGCTTTCGACTAGGCGCCAGCTGCTGGTGAAGAAAGATCTATGCTTGCTTGATCATCGATTTGAAGGTCGTCAATACGCTCACCGAAAAGGAGCAATATTATTTCAAAAACAAGAATGATTGCATTGACGAGGCAACCGACTACCAGCACATAAAAGAATGGTTGGTAGGGTATTTCAATCATATTAGTCGCCTCGCCCATGATGGCCGACTCCTCAGCTCGGATAGCACCTTCCCAAGCCAGAAATCCGAATATGGACAGCGTTAATAGTTTGACGAAAGCATCGCGGAGTAGGTTAAAATAGTCGTTTGAAAATTCGGGTAGCAAATCTACCACAATATGACCGTTGACCCTGCTAGTTAGAGGCAATGCAAAGAAGAAAACTATTACCATACCCATGGCTATCAGATCTTGCGCACCTGTAATCGGACTGGAGAATAGGTAGCGAAGGGTAACGTCAGAAAACGTGAGGCATACAAGGCCAATAAGAACCACACCGGAAGCCAAAGCCAAGACCAAGGAAATACGGTCGAGCACATGAATTAGTTTTCGCATCGGTCCGATTTCTCCCTGGCCTTAGCCAGTTCAACATATTTAGGTATTAAGTATTATCTAGTTGTCAATTTTTCATGGCAGCAATAATTTCGCTAGCGGGTACACCCTTGGATTCAAATTCCTTAACAAGGTCGGTTACCGCCTTGTTAGCTAAGGCATCAAATTGCTTCCTGTTTTCTGGAGTTAGTGCAATAATTTTTTTGCCCTTTCCCTTTCCAAAAATTGCAAGTGCCTTTTTGCCAAAATTCTCTAATCCCTTAGATGCGCGTAAACTTAACCCTTTTCCAGTCAAATTATCGAGGGCGGCTTTTTCGCTTGTAGAGAGTTCATCATAAGCCTTTTGGTTCATGGTTAAGAAAATTTCTGTAACCATTTCAGGGAGCCCCGTCGTCACAAATTTGGTAGGCTCAATCAACTTAAAAATTAGCAGTGAATCGGCACCCATTAGCGCGCCGTCAACAACACCTGTACTCATTGAGGTATAAACTTTAGTAGCTGGCATCAGAACCGGTGTTGCGCCATACGCCTTAACCACAGCAGCAGCTGACTTGGAAGGCACTCGGATTTTCATGCCCTTCATGTCAGAAGGAGAATGCACTGGTTTGGTGCTGCTCATAATGACGGCAGGGGCCGTTGCAAATGCCGCCAGAGGTCTTGTTCCTCGATACTCTGCGCGTAAATATTTGTCCATTACTTTCCAAATTTTACGCGTCGCATCTTCAGGATTATCTGCTACGCCAGGTAGTTCCACCAATAGGTTACGAGGAAATAATGGCGAGGTATAACCCTGTAAACCGTAGCTGATTTCTGCTATGCGTTTCACCGCTCGCTGGTACTGCTCGAGAGGTCCTTTACCCAATTCACCGGACGCATACACCTTGATATTCACGGAACCGTTGGTAGCGGCCTTCAGATCAGTAGCTAATTTTAGGAATATGGGCTTATGCAGAACGTAAATTGGGGGCACAAAACTCGCTAATTTTAAAACCTTTTGTGCATGGGCAGACGGTATTGTTGCCAAAGCGGAAAATACAAGAGCACAGAGAAATACTGTCGAAATCATCCGTATTTTCATTTTAGTTACTCCTCCATATTTAAAACTTTTAAATTAGATATTATTGTTACCCGAACAGGCTCGGTAGATTAAGTTGATGTTCTTTAGCACACTGGATAGCATCCTCATAGCCTGCATCGGCATGACGCATGACGCCGCTACCGGGATCATTCCAAAGTACACGTTCAATTCGCTTGGCAGCGTCTTCTGACCCGTCAACCAAGAGCACCAAACCAGCGTGTTGAGAGAAACCCATTCCAACTCCGCCGCCGTGATGAAGTGACACCCAGGTGGCACCAGAGGCTGTATTGAGCATTGCATTTAGAAACGGCCAGTCGGAAACTGCATCTGAGCCATCAATCATGCCTTCCGTTTCCCGATTGGGGCTGGCTACTGAGCCTGAATCCAAATGATCCCGTCCAACGACAAGAGGAGCCGATAGTTCTCCATTTTTCACCATTTCATTGAAGGCCAGGCCAATACGGTGACGGTCACCCAATCCAACCCAGCAAATACGAGACGGTAGGCCCTGAAATTTTATGCGTTCACCAGCCATGGTTAGCCAATTATGAAGATGCTGACTTTTTGGCATCAGTTCCTTGACCTTAGCATCTGTCTTAAAGATATCCTCCGGATCACCTGAGAGAGCCGCCCATCTGAAGGGTCCTATGCCCTTACAAAATAGGGGGCGGACGTAAGCTGGCACAAACCCCGGAAAGTCGAACGCATTTTTGACGCCCATTTCCA
>CAZSWX010000241.1:2356-4261 GCA_964610865.1 uncultured Enterobacteriaceae bacterium | reverse complement strand
GTAGGGGTAAGCGGCACGATCCCGAGTGGGAACTGATCGCTCCTTCTGTGAAAACGTTGTTTTCGCGGGCCAAGGAATTATTGTCGAATTAGCCTATCACGAGTCGGCACACCGTATCGTTCCCCCAGTCGCTTGGGGGATTGAAATTCCTGTTGCAAAAGGCGTCTCCACGATGTTCGTAAAGAGCGAGGAACGTACTTTAGCTATCGATAGTATGCCGAACTGTAAAACCGGACGAGGGACAAATAGCTCGCGGCCCGAATTGTCGCTGTGTGCCATAGATATGAATGTTAGTCCGCCTCATTTATAATCCGCTCGGCGCGCTTAACAAGCTTTGGCACTTTCCATTCGAACTCGGCAGCTCGTGGATTCGCCGCCGCTCCTTCAATATACAAACGGTATAATCCTTCCAGAATTACTGCGTACTTCCAGACCGCGAGGCACCGGTAGAACGGAAAATTCTCCATAGTTCGACCTGTACGGTCCTCATACCGTGCTGCCATTTGATCCCGGCTCAGGAACCCTGGCTTCTGTGTCATAGCGTTGCTGTCTATGAGATCGTCGCTCTCTTCCTGATCACCTGTTTCCCCCCAGAAGCTGAGGAGCCAGCCAAGGTCCGTCAATGGATCCCCCAGAGTAGCCATTTCCCAATCAAGAATAGCCAAGAGTTTGGTATTCGGATGGTCCCCGAAAACGACGTTATCTATTTTGTAGTCACCGTGAACTATGGTGGGTTCACTCTCGGGAGGTGTCTTGTCTCGTAGCCAATTACCTATTCCCTTGAGACCGGGCAGGGGACGAGTGTGGGGCAATGTCAGTTCACATTGTTTTTTCCAGCGCTTAATTTGTCTGCAAAGGTAACCGTGAGGCTGTCCGACGTTTTGCAATGGAGAGTCGCGCCACTTTACGGAATGCAGCTCTATCAGTGCGTCTATAAGTTCTTCGCCTATACGACGGCGTTCCTTGCTCTTGTCTAAGACCGGCGGTAGAGTCTCGCGAATCACTAACCCGTCGACCCGCTCCATGAGATAAAAGGGAACGCCCATCACGGATAGATCGTCGCACGCAATGATTGGATTTGGAGTTCGAATAGTGAAAGGCTTGAGTGCGGTCAGGACTCTAAATTCCCGTAACATGTCGTGTGCTGTTGGTAGCAAATTGCCACTTGGTGGTCGTCGCAAGACCCATCGCCGGTCGCCCCAAAAAACGAAGAAGGTCTCATTCGAGTAGCCCCCCGCATGCCGTTCAATTACGATTTTAGAATCTTTGCAAGGAAAGTGTTCCTGGAGGAATGCTACCAATGTCTTTATTTCGATCAGTGAATTTTTTGTCTTGTCCATGTGTGATTTTTCGTACTGCCAGTCCGTTCATCGACGCGTGGGTATGCCTGACGAGCTCTGACAAAAGTTTTTATGTGCCTACAGCAATACAAACCGTCTGGTGTGTCTATCATGGCGTGCGATTGAGAGTCATAGATTGATCCAAATTACACCTGCCGGCACTCATGTTGGGAGTATGGCATTTGGAACGAAGCAAGCGTGAAGTAGCCGGCATTTGCAAAAACGAGCTATACGACCTTTTTCGCACGGAGTTCTGATATCTGGGAAGCGGTCATACCCGCATTTTGAAGGATTTCGTCCGTGTGCTGCCCGAGGGACGGGGCAAATGCCCGCACAGACCCCGGTGTATCTGAAAGTTTTATAGCTACACCAGCATGGGTGACTTTACCCGCTTGTGGATGGTCGAGTTCAATCGCCATGTTGCGGTGCTTAACTTGCGGATCTGAAAAGACTTCTGGAACGTCGTATACTTTCCCTACACACACATCATGTTTGGTAAAGAATTCGTACCACTCGTCCCTCGTTTTCGTCAGCAAGATCTGCTGTAGCTCTTTTTTTACCTGGC
>CAZSWX010000241.1:436-2256 GCA_964610865.1 uncultured Enterobacteriaceae bacterium | reverse complement strand
ATAATATTCATCGGTATAGAAGGAGGCCCCTCGCGTGGGCCCACCAGGTCGAGCACGCCGCTCAAAGCTAGAAAATTCAGGTCGTGTGCTGGGAAATTCCGATACGGCCCGTCCTGTCCAAAACCGCTCAAGGAGCAGTACACAAGGCCCGGGTTAATTTTGCTCAGGGTTTCATAGTCAGCGCCAAGCCGTTGCATCACACCTGGCCGAAAGCCCTCCACCAGGACGTCATATTTCTCAGCTAACGATTGTAGGACCTCCTGACCCGCGGGCATCTTTAGATTTAAGGTCAAACTCTTTTTGTTCCGGTTAGTGAAGCTCGTCGCAAGCTTCCGCGCCTCGTCAGCGCCGGGTGAGGCGCCCGAACCAGCCAATGCGCCGGAAGGGGGAGGCTCTATTTTAAGAACGTCGGCTCCCATGTCCGCGAGCATCATCGTGCAGAACGCACCTGGTCCGACTCTCGTCAGTTCCAGAACTTTTACCCCATCCAAAGCCAAAGCCATGCTGCCCTCCGTCTCATACCAATTGAGTGTTCTAATCCTACTTATAAACGATAGGGGTGTTACGACGCTAGAGGTGTTTTTTGTCATCCGATGGGTGATGATAGGGAAGAATCTAAGAGGGGCGTGGATAACGACGAATACGAGAAGGAGTTGTCGGAATGCGTACAAACGCAGAACATTCCAGGCCAAAAGGGCTATTTGTGATTCGTATCGTCTAGTGGCGCAATTAATTTTCTAAGAAAGAAAAAATTCGGCTGAGTCGTGATTAAGTTTTTGCGGGTCTTTACTTCACGGGCGCTTTATACGTACAGGAGACATGTACTGCCGGGTGCACGCGGACGCGGGAGGAAGCAGTATGGAATTCATAGAAAAACTACAGCTCATTCGTCAAGAACTACAAGCCCAATTTTTAGAACGACAGGATGTAATAGACGGCTCGCTTGTTGCTCTACTCAGTTCCCAGCATATGATGGTCATAGGTCCGCCGGGAACGGCGAAGTCTCAGCTGGCGGACGAACTCTGCCGTAGGATTACGGGAGCTAGCTATTTCCAATGGTTACTGACCAAATTCACAACGCCCGAGGAGCTGTTTGGCGCCGTTAGTTTAAAGGGACTGGAGGTCGACGATTATCGCAGAGTTACGGAGTACAAACTGCCGGATGCAAACATTGCCTTTCTCGATGAAGTGTTCAAGGCCAGCTCATCTATCCTGAACTCCATTCTAACCATTATTAATGAACGCCGGTTTCATAATGGCCGTTCCATTCTGACAGTTCCCCTGCTGACCCTCTTCGGCGCGAGCAATGAGATTCCTGATGACGATGAGTTAGTAGCGTTGTATGACCGTTTTCTGCTTCGATTCACGGTGAATTATATTCAAGAAGATTTCCGTTTTATAAACATGTTGCGGCCGACGGCAGATGTTGCTCGGACGACACTAACTATTGATGAGTTGTTTGCCGCCCAACAGCAAGTGCGGGATGTGAAGGTCCCCGATCGCGTCTTGGCCGTAATATCGGAACTTCGGCGCGAACTTGGAGGTAAGGGCATCATTGCCTCTGATAGGCGCTATCGCCAAAGTGTTCACGTTTTAAAAGCTGTTGCGTTCATGGATAGGCGTGACGAAGTTATCGAGACCGATTTGCTCTTTCTACAACACGTCTTGTGGCAGGAAGTCGGTGGACAAGGCACGGTCTGTTCGGTTATCCACAGTCTGGTTCTTGGCTATGAAGACGAGGCGCAGGACCTGCTATTCCAGGCTAGGGAATTACGTGATTATGCGAACGCAACGCGCGATGACGTGGGCCACCACGCGCG
>CAZSWX010000241.1:0-405 GCA_964610865.1 uncultured Enterobacteriaceae bacterium | reverse complement strand
TGGTCAAAGTGGCGGAGCTTGAGGAATACGCGCGCGAAGTTGGTCGTTCGGTTGGAAAGGTTGTCGACATCAAGTCTCAGATTCAGAATATACAAACTGAGTTGCTAGAGAACTTTGAACCCTAAGACCGAGACAAATGAAAAAGAAGAAGATAGCGGAAGAGTTGCGTGTACGGCATCTTCCAGGCCAAGTTGCAGAGAACCTATATTGGGTCGAGAGCGACTCATACGATCGTGCGGTTTTTAGGCATCTGCGCGACTCATCGCCATCGGTGCGGAGTCTGGAGGAGAATGGGGCCGTGCTTCTTCCGGGCTTTGGTGAATTTTTGGTCGATTTGTTTTGAGCTCTGTTTAAGCTGCACGTCGTATTTCGTGAATAGGATAAAGTACGAAAGAGTGTTCTAAT
>CAZSWX010000240.1:0-4286 GCA_964610865.1 uncultured Enterobacteriaceae bacterium | reverse complement strand
GCCAGGGAAAGGCGCGCCGTTACATACCCATCCCAAGCCTGAAGTGTTCGTTGTGCTGTCCGGAGAGTGTTCATTCTTCTGGGGAGACAATGGAGAAAACGAGGTCGTGTTGGAAAAATGGGACACCATTTCCTTTCCCGCCGGAACGCGTGAAGGCTTCAAGAATATAGGAGACCAAGAGGCGAACTTGTTGGTGGTTTTGAGTGGGTCGGAAGTAGGTGAAGTAACGTTCGCTAAGCGTTGACGTGCTCACAAACTCATGCCGGGACACAGAAATAAGTCGCAATATATAACCTTTGTGTCTCTATTCGGGACGCGCGGATAAGCTCGTTGAAGGAGAACAATATGGCCGACATTCAACCCAATCAAGTTGAAATATTTGGGAAAGGCGTCTTGGAGGCCGAGGGCGTCGTTGTGGACAAAGAAGGAAACGTATTTGGTGGTGGGCGTAATGGGATTATTTATCGTGTTACCCCGGACGGGACAATGACAGAGCTTGTCACGCTCCCCCAAGGGTCTATCCCGAACGGCATTACCATGGATGTGAACGGGGACCTTGTCTACTGTGACCTGGGCAAACAGGCGGTTATGCGCGTGACCCAGGCCGGAAAAGTCTCCATGGTTGCCGATCGAGTGGGTACCCTTAAACTCACCATGCCGAACTTCGCGAGTTATGACGCAGAAGGTAATTTGTATGTGTCGAATTCGAGCACATCTACCATCGATAAGGTTCTTTCCGAATTGACTACACCGTCGCCTAAAGGAGCGTTAGGAGTAATTCGGCCGGACGGTACGAGTGAGGTGGTGGCGGAAGGTATTTACCTTGCGAATGGGACCGCCATCGATCCAAAAGAGGATGCGGTGTACGTATTGGAAAGTACGCGGAACGATTGTCTCCGCATCCAAATGCATAAGGACGGTACGTTTGGCAAACCGGAGGTGTATGCAAGAGATTTTCCAGCACTGCCGGATGGGATGGCTTTTGACATCTCCGGCAATATGTATGTGACTCTCCCTGCGTTTGTCAGAGACGATGGGCTTACACCGGCCAACCAGGTGATAGCGGTCGATACGGACGGTAACTGGCGCGTTTTTATTGACGACTCCGCCCAGGGGCAGAAACTTCAATTTCCGACAAATTGCGCGTTCGGAGGGTCGAACTTGCAAACGTTGTACATTGCCAATCTTGAAGGACATCATTTCAGCAAGGTAAAGACACCATTTATGGGGCATCCATTGTATCACCAAAGGTAAAGTTCTTACGGGATTGAAACGCAGGGGAGGACCGGTCGTTATCGCTCGATGAGTGCAGAAATGAGGCACCGTGAAAGTAGGAGAATGAGTTTAGTATTAGCCGAACTGTTTATTGAGGCGACGGAATACCGTGGATCAGAGAGGGTGGCAGAGGAGCTTGGTTGTCGTGGATTCGGCCGGAAATCTAATGGAGCTGGCAAGTATGGACGATGCTCGGTAGTTGACCACAGGAGTGGCGAAGGGCAAGGCCGAGCTTAAAGCTATTGGTACGGAAGTTCGGGGCGCGACGACGGTTCGGGTCGGTTACATCTGTTGTCTTGCTGAGGGGCAAAACCTGACATTGTGCTCCGATGAGGTAAAGGCCTGACCGCGCGCTTATGACGCTTTTTTGGTAGTACGGGTAAACGTTGGTATGGAATCAATGTAAGGGCTATGAGACATTCGATCGGTATTCGGACGATCCTAGCGACCCTTTTAATTTGTAATTTGACGGGTTGCTTTGCCGTAAGCTATTTGCCCGAGCGGCTGCAGCATCTGTGGTCTTCTGGTAGGAGCGTAAAAACCCATGAGGTTCAGGTAAGTTATATTCCGGGGTTGATGACCAGCAAACAGCTACACTTGCCCCCGTTGTATGTACTCGTTCTGCGGCCGAGTGACAGACGGTCCAGCCCGCCCGTTCATTCTGGCCATATAGAGGACATTAATGTCCTAGCAGAGTCAGGGGCGATTATTGGTTTTTCCGGGTGGAATTTTAAAGAAGGTTATTTGACTATTGCTCCGAAAGATACCACGCGGGATCTCGGTCAACTACGCGAAATGGATGCTGGAATGCCGTATTTGCCCGACATTCCTAGAACCCTTTTTCACATTGATAGGCTCTCCGAAAAAATACAGTATGCTCTCATGCTGCACTTGAGGGCGTCTGGCATTGAGACTGAGATGTTGCCTTTCTCGCTACCTGAGCCCCTGACGGTGGACGCAGGCCGGCCAGGCTATGCCTTAGGGTGCGTTATAGATGATTTTTCTCTGTACAGTCTCCAGCGTTATAAACAAATTCGTCTAGGTTCCCGGCGTATTAAATTACCCGTTCGTGGTCCAACCCGTGCTTCCATTTCTTTCTCGTTCTCCCTGTATGAGTTGCCGGCGGGGAGAGTCGCTTGGCAAGAGCAAGTGTGGACTGTGGTCCATGACCCGGAGCGAGGGCGGGCCGCTCATAGTTACAGAACTGCCGACGACCTGATGACTGTGGCGCTCAGCCAGGCTATCGGGCAAGTCATTTACAATGCTCAGTTTCAATCCGTGTTGAGTCGTGTGCGCGGCACCGAACAGCAGAAATTTTACGGGCCGGGGCTTACGATGCCGGCGTTTGAAGTCTCGTGATCTTTTGTCGAACTTCCGTGGCGAACGGGCCGCGCGGGTCCAAGCTGAGCGCTTTTTTAAAGAGGGATAGCGCTTCGACCTTTTTTCCCGTTTCGTCCAAAACGTTCGCTAAGCTGATGTAAGCAAATGCATAATCCGGCTGGTGCAATATTGTTTGGCGCCAGGAATCTGCCGCCGCTTTTAGTTTCCCTTCGGCAGCAAGCAAGTGTCCTACCCTATTGTGCAGATGTGCGGACGAAGGCTTGAGAATGAGGGCATCTTGATACGTAGTGAGTGCGGCTACATTGTCCTCTGTGATTTCGTACGCCCGTGCAAGTTGGACGTAGAAGTTCACTTCTGTCGGTTTTAATCGTGTCGCTTCCCGGTATTGTGTAACCGCCTGATTTAAGTCGCCGCGGGCCTCTAATGCCAAACCTTTGTGGTAATGCGCGTTTGCATTTTCGGGTGCGACCTCGAGGGCCTTGTCCCATTGTTTGATGGCTGCGTTGAGGTTCCCTTCCTTATATAGCGCTTGCGCACGACGGAAATGTGGTGAAGCCGCATTTCCGTCGGACTCGGATTGGAGGAACCCTTGCGTTTGTGCGCCTGTTTCTGATCGCACTGCCACGTTCTGTTCGGTTTCGGTTTGTTGCGTAGCGGGCATTATGAGGTCGTGGACGGGTGGATGTCTATGGTCCGGCTGACCGCTTCGGGGAGACGTGTCGTTCCGGGTTGCGGGCGGCATAATGCCTGGAGGCGTGGATGGGACTTCCCGGAGGCGGGTCACAGTCGGAGCGAGACTACCAGATTGCAATGGTCCGGTGATGCTTGTTCCTACTGGATCGCGAACCGGAGCGATCGCTGGGGCGGACACTTCGATGGGTGTGCGAGTGGACGTCGCTTTGGAATGCAACCTAGTCGGGTGTTGTTTCCAGTGCGCTGTGACAGCGTTTCCGGCCTGCTGGATGACATAGTGGGGCACGTCATTTCTCTCAAAATCAAGAACAAACCGCACATGTTGCGTATGTCGCCCGACCCTGACTCGGACCACGCCCCCGCCGGAGTGTTCGTGTACCCTCGCCAGCGGTGGATCAATTGTTCCTCCGATATCGATCACGAGGCGATTGGGATCTGTTAGTGCGAATGCATGGACGAAATTCGGCTTTTCGGAGAATCTCAAGCTGAAAGTTGTTTTATCGTCCCTGTCAGAAATTTCCATTTTTGCAAGCGAAAATGCGGTTTCGTTGTCTGTAGCCGCTTCGGCTTCCATGGCTTGCAAGAGACCTAATGTGATCCCACAACAAATTATCCGCTGAATGTAAGCCGAAATCACGAGTGTCATAATTGCTCTTGGTCGTTTTATTTGGTGGTAGATTTGAGACGTCGGATACGCGTGCGAAGGTCAGCACAAAGTGTTTCGGCCTTTTGTTGTTTTGCGCGATCTTCGAAAGCGCGCATAAAGCGCACGCAAATAGGGACTGCAGTTTCGTACGTCACCAGGGCATCCTGATTTCTATCCAAATTCTCCAGGGCTTCCCCGTAGTTTGCGTAGGCATAGGCATAGTCTGGTGCTAATTGTGTCGTCTCATACCATTCATTCGCTGCGCCTTGCCAATCCTGCTTAGCGGCAAAGAGATAGGCGAGCCTATTATGAACGTAAGGCGCCGAAGGCA
>CAZSWX010000239.1:0-4292 GCA_964610865.1 uncultured Enterobacteriaceae bacterium | reverse complement strand
GAACTCACATTCGAGATTAATGCCGACTCGCAATTACCACGGTTCCGAGCCGGTCGGCCAAAGCAAATGCATGTTCTACGACGGGTGTGTGGGCATAGACGCAACATCCTAATTTCTTTGGCGACACCTACGTCTGGTGGGGCTTCTTTCCTTTCCCTTTGTCAAACGTAGAAGGCTTTCTCACGCTGCCTAGCCCCGTTCTAATGACGTGGCGGCTCCTCTGCACCCCGGGAGTTTCCTTTCTCGAAGACACCATAAGCCAGTGCCGTCTTAACGATGACAATTATGCAAAGACCACTAATGCGTTCTTCCCCCGGCCCGCCAAAAGGACGATCCCAGACTCTTAACAAGCAACCCTCACATCGGCGACCATAAGTACCCGTTTGCGCACACGCTCAGGGTTCCAGGTTTTGCACCTGAAATAACTTACCCGCGCACACCTATCCCTCTCGCCGAAAACCGTTTATTCAGTATGATAGTCACAAGGCGCCAAAACATTATGCTGAAAGAAACAACCCGCCGGAACCCGGTGCGCCCCAAGAAGAAACAACCACGAGCCCTCTCACTCGTCCGATGGTTTGACACATGGGCAGAGCAGGGCAATGAAAATGTGACCCTACCAGTTCAAGCGGATTGGTTACGAACTCTCCCTTTCATCGGGATGCATTTGATGTGTGGGTGCGTTATTTGGGTGGGATGGAGCACCGCGGCAGTGATGGCAGCTGTCACCCTATACGTGATCCGTATGTTTGCGATCACCGGCTTCTATCATCGTTACTTTTCACACCGAGCGTTCAAAACATCGCGCGGGTGCCAATTTGTTTTTGCATTACTTGGCGCAACCGCGGTTCAGCGAGGGCCCTTGTGGTGGGCTGGACACCATCGCAGGCACCATAGTCGGTCAGACCAAATCGAAGACGCGCATTCTCCGATTCAACATGGGTTTCTTTGGAGCCATATGGGATGGTTTACAGCGCCAGCACACTTTTCAACAAATTTGTCCACTGTAAAAGATTTCGCACGCTATCCAGAATTGTGCCTTTTGGATCGCTTTGACACATTTGTAGCCTTAGGCTTCCTAGCCACTCTGTATGTATTGGGCACCCTCTGCGAATTTGCAATTCCCGGGCTTGGTCTTACCGGTTCCCAACTCGTGGTGTGGGGATTTTTCATTTCAACGGTGATGTTGTATCACGCTACGTATACGATCAACTCACTTGCCCATAGGTTTGGCCGGCAGCGGTACCGCACCAACGACCAAAGCCGCAACAACTGGCTCTTGGCCCTCCTGACTCTTGGTGAAGGCTGGCACAACAATCATCATTACTACCCAGCAACTGCCCGCCAGGGATTCTATTGGTGGGAGATAGACGTCACCTATTATCTCCTTCTGCTTCTTTCGCGTTTAGGGCTGATCTGGGATCTGCGTCCGCTATCGGTAAAAAGACGGGAACAGGGTCAATTGCGCCGCACCAACACTTTGAGTCTCTCCGGCGTGCGAGGGTCGATCAGTCGCTGATAAGTGGTCCTCCCGAGGGACGATGGCGGGCCCTTAATAGAAGAGAGACAAGCATTTAGCTACGAAACAACTTGGAGACGGCTTCTACCACTAAAACCTTATTTGGTTACCGTCGACTCAAATAAACCGATTACAAGCAATCAATGGTATGAATCGGACATGTTTCTGTGGCGCCTACTTAGGTTACGGTTTCCAAGAGGACGGCTCTAACAGCGCTCTTGCCGACGCCGCTCATTTCGGAAAGGATCTCTAAAACTATGCACAGGGCCGTTCACGCTGGCGATGTCCAGGTGTTATTGCCCAAACCCCATTATGGACATGAACCACGGAAGCTGGTCCCTGAGGCCTCTAATGTAAAAGGCTAAAACCATAGTATGGTCAACCCGGTCTTCAACATAGCTTCATTCTACTTCGGCTGGTTTGTCTGCCTTTTTGGTGCGACGCAGGGATTGCCTTGGTTGGGAACTGCCATCATGGCAGCCCTTATTACGGTGCATATCCTCCTAGTCGATAAGCCCCGGCGCGAGCTAATGCTAATTGTCATCGTGTGCTTGTTTGGAACAGCCCTAGATTCAATCCTCATGATTTCCGGTCTTTACCTGTTCGCCTACCACACGAATCCCTTCATTTGTCCCTCGTGGATGACGGCATTATGGGCGGGGTTCGCCTCTACCCTCAACCACTCCATGCGCTGGATGAACGGCAGGTATCTATTGGGGGCTATCTTCGGCGCAATCGGTGGACCCGTTAGCTATTATGCAGGCCTGCGCCTAGGCGCCGTAAATTTTCTTCAGCCATTCTGGTTTACAATTGCTAGTCTGTCGGTGCTGTGGAGTCTCATCGTACCTTCTTGCCTATGGTGCGCCCGGAACACTGGTCGACTCACCCGGCATTGAAGTAATGTGTCTATACTGTAATGAGCGGTTCATTAGTAACAAGACACCGCCCATCAAGACGCGTCTAGAAACGGACCCAGCGCATTTACCAGCGGCTCGAATCGATCAAATACTAAATGTTGATACGATCACGAAACAGCGCGCCCTCTGTTGAGACCCCGTCGCGGCCCATTGGTTTACCCCTCACAGGTCGATCCTCGTGAGAAATTCTCGCTAATAGCCGATCTGCGATAATCGAAAATCCGGCCTAACATGCGCGACACAAAGAGCCTGTGCGCTATTATACCAAGAAAACCCATCGGCATTCTGTAGCGGACTACATCTCGGATCTGCGTGCCAGCTGGGACCCTTTGAAATTCGTGCAGGTGCACCCATTCGTCGTACGGGCCTGTGACCTGCCTGTCGACAAAACGTTTGGGCCTATCCAACTCGTCGATTCTTGTCCTCCAGTGAATTGGAATTCCAAAAATTTTTATTCTGTACTCGATAAGTGTACCGACATGAACTCCAATCGGCATCGGCGTTACAATCTGGAAATGCAGGAACTTTGGCGTAATGTGTTCTAGATTCCGCACCTCCGCAAAAAAAGGAAATACGCGTTCGGGCGGGTACGGGATAGTCTGCGTTCTTTCCAAAATATAACGGGTGCTGATCATTTATCTGAGCCTATCCTATGGAGTGTATTCGACAAGAGTGGTACCCATAAAACTAGAAACAAAGCACGCTAGAATTCTTGGGTTCACTGTGAACTTCTACGTTTACCCGATCCCAAACGGGAATGAACGAAGGAAGCAAACAAAACAGACCACGACGAGGAAGTCATGCTGGAAGACCAGAACAAATCGACACCCGCACCGCTTTCGGGCCGGCAAGTAATCGAATTTTACACCACGGCCGCTTGCGTTCCTCGTGGTCCGATCAATACATTCTCCGACGCGCTGGGAGACGCTCAAACCGTAAACAACGAGTGGGTCGAGGATGTGACTCTTCCCAATGGCTCGAAAACTCGTACTGTGGTCAACCCGGTTCGTCTCACCAGTAGCGGACTCGGCTTGCAGCGAATCCCTCCTGCCCTCGACGTCGATCGCGAAGAGACATTACGAGAGCTTTTCCAGGCTCAAAAACGTCACCCCCCCGAAAAAAGAGGATTAGCCCAATGCGTTTTGGTGTTTTTTATCAACTCCCCTGCGCGCCAGGTCAATCGGTGCCTAGCCGGTATTCGGATACAATCGAACAGATCGTACTTGCCGATCAGCTAGGATTTAGTAGTGCTTGGTTGGCAGAGGCGCATTTCGATGCCGGTTTCTCAACGATGCCTGCTCCCCTGATCGTGGCCGCAGGACTCTCGGGACACACCAAGAACATCAGACTCGGCATTGGCGTCAGCCAATTGCCTCTCCACAATCCAATCAGCGTAGCCGAACAAACAGCAACCGTGGACATCTTGACAAATGGACGCCTCGATTTTGGAGTCGGTCGGGGAACCTGGAATCACAACTTCGAAGGATTCGGTGTCCCCTGGGAGGAACGCTCTACTAGGCTCGAGGAGTGCATCGACATTATCGAACGGGCGTGGAACGAAGAATCCCTCACATACAAAGGCAAACACTACCAGTTCAATTCACTCAAAGTAGTACCAAAGCCCGTACAACAGCCCGGCCCGCCTCTTTACATTGCCGCTAATAGCGCGGGCACGGCCGAGTTTGCGGGAAGGCGAGGACTCCGGTTACTTATGGCCGCCCCGATCCACGGGTGGCCGACTGATTTCTTAAGCCACTTGAAAGTGTATCGGCGTACAGCCGCAAAGCATCCTTCTAACGAAGCCAGAGTATCCGCCCTTTTCTTTGTCTTCGTAGCCTCTGACCGCGCGGAAGTAC
>CAZSWX010000238.1:0-4318 GCA_964610865.1 uncultured Enterobacteriaceae bacterium | reverse complement strand
CAAGCGCTACAACGACCCTTACCTTGGACAAGAGTTGGATTTCTCGGACCAAATAAGCCCGACACGCATCAAACTCTTCCCGTTCGGGTTTGTTCTGAGGGGGGGCGCAATGAACGGCAGCGGTTATATAGCAATCCCGTAACACCAAACCATCCCGCCTACCTGTCGACTGGGGCTGGTTCGCGAAACCGTGGGTGTAGAGCGCTCTAAAAACCCAATCCCCGCTCTTATCCCCTGTGAATACGCGCCCGGTTCTATTACCGCCATGTGCAGCCGGAGCTAGACCAACCACATAGAGTCGTGCGCCAGACTTCCCTAGACTGGGGACTGGTCGGCCCCAATAGTCCTGATCTCGGTACCGACGAACCTTCTCTCTAGCAGTTCGTTGGCAATGCTGAAGCAGTCTAGGGCACCGGTCGCAGTTCACAATATTACGGTTCAGCTGCGCGAGGTTTTCCATGCGTCTCTTGGAAGGTGAATTCATCCGTCGTTCGCAGATTGAACCGACCGTTATAAAACTTTCAACCTACTTCCACATCAGGCACTCAGAACGTATTGCACAAGAGTCCGTACTCCGAATCCGGTTCCACCACGAGGTGCATAGGAAAGTTCTCGCTCCGAAAAGGCCGGACCTGCTATGTCTAAATGGGCCCATGGAACATCGGAAACAAACTCTTCCAGGAACAAAGCGGCCGTAATCGCTCCGCCGTACCCACCACCAATGTTTTTGATGTCCGCAATGGAACTTTTTATATCGTTCTTATATTCCTTAACGAGCGGTAGTTGCCACAGTTTCTCCCCAGTGATCCGACCGCTTTCCAACAGCGCTTTGGCCAGCTGCTCGTTGTTGCTAAAAAGACCCGCTACATGACTCCCCAAGGCCACCATACAGGCACCGGTAAGCGTTGCCAAATCAATTATGACATCTGGTTTTTCCTGCGCTGCCAGGATAAGCGCATCCGCTAAAATTAGCCGCCCCTCTGCATCGGTGTTCAACACCTCAACACTTTTGCCATTACGGTACGAAATAATGTCACCGGGCTTTTGCGCCATTCCACCCGGCATATTTTCGGATGAGGGCACATAACCGGTCACTTGCACCTGTGGTTGCAAGGCAGCTATAGTCCGCAAGGCGCCGATAACCGCTGCGCCACCGGACATATCCAGCTTCATTGTCTCCATAGACTTCGCCGGCTTTAACGATAAGCCACCCGAATCGAAGGTTAATCCTTTGCCTACGAGAGCTATTTTCTTTTGGGGTTTACCGGCGGGTCTGTACGACAATTTGATAAACCTCGGTTCTTCTTCGCTCCCGCGAGACACTGCCACTAAGCCGTTCATTTTTGACGCCTTGATTTTTGCCGGGCCCCACACTTCAACTTTCATCCCTTTCATACGGGACAATTTTCTTGCTTCACCGGCCAAATATGAGGGAGTAGAGACGGAGGGAGGCTCATTTACCATATCGCGTGCCAAGTGCACGCCATGTGCAATTTGCGTGACCTTTTCAATACTCTTATTCCACTTCGCACTGTTCCTCAGAAGTGGTGCCGCAAAAATCACCGTCTGTTTAACGTTCGGGCGTTCGTTCGCCGACTTATATTTGGAAAATCTATAACTCGCCAATAGGAACCCCTCGAGCAAGGCTGGAGCAAGTTTGGTTGCTCCTTCTAAAGATTCCATGAACCAAGCGACACTCTTTGACCGCTGACTCTGCGCTAGCCTTTGCCCGATCGCGCCAACTTTGCGCCAATCCTCCTGTTCAAGCTCTTTCGACTTACCCACACCAATGAGCAACAAACTTACGCAGGCAAGCCGCCCATGGCTCTGGAAAAGGAGCGTCTCGTTTCGCTTACCTCGAAATTTCCGACGGCGAATCTCGGCCGTAAGGGAACCCCCGACCACGCCGTCGACTTCCTTGATGAGGTCTCCGTTCTGCTCCCCTTCCATCAAAGGCGCAATCAACAAATCGCTTCGTACCTTCGCGATGTTCTGTGACTGAACACGCACATTCATACTCTTTTTTCCTTTCTGGGATGGACTTGCCACGCAAGTGAAGAAAAATTCTATAGGAGCGGTCGGCAGGCGGCTCAAGATCTTGACTGGCCGGTGCTGTAGGTAGGGCTAAATGAACTCGTTAAACCGTGTCCTCAAGAAGAGATTTTCGTTGCTGGTTCTTCGGCTGGCTCCGCTGGTACTGCCGCCTCCGCTGGTGCTGCCGCCTCCGCTGGTGCTGCCGCTTCCGCTGGTGCTGCCGCCTCCGCTGGTGCTGCCGCCTCCGCTGGTGCTGCCGCTTCCGTCCGGACAGCCTCGCGCAGTTGCCGTTTTAATAACCGAATTTCTCGGCGGACTTTTTTAAGCTCTGCTGTTTGTTTGCGCTCTACCGCACTATCACGTGCAATTTTGAGTTCTTTAATCTTGTCTTTCAGTGCGGCCTTTTCCATATTGTTAACTTTCCTGTTCTAAGGTTTCCCATTTCGCGCGCGGTTTGCCTTGAATGTCTTATTTGCCAGATAAAACATCACCGCGCCAGTACCAACGTACATTACAACACCTTCAAGAAGTCCAAGCCCGCCGGTTACCAATAGGACAAGTAAAACCGCCCCTGTTCCGATAACGGCCACTAGCTTCTCGATGCGTTCCTCACGGCCCTTCGCCCGATCCAAATGGTCAGTTACTGGTGCGCCGCAGTGCGTGCAACGCCCGTCACGTTTCTTTAAGATAATTTTGCCACACTGCGGGCAGGGAAAGCGAAGTTTTACGGGCATGGATTCTAAAAGACTCCCATTCTTTTCGGAGACATACCCCTCTATCAATGCCCCACGTTGATTTTGTTAATCTACTGACCAAACATCCCCTTGCCGAAGTAGGTCATCAATATCTCCAGTGCCATTTTTGTCGATCGCGTTCCTGATCTGATCGTTCATTAGAGATTCCATCGTAGGCCGTTCCGTAGAAAACAGCACACCCAATGGTGTCGGAAAATTGGGGGGTGTCATGCGGCCAAGCAAATAGGCGAGCGTTTGATCATGCTCATCATGCACCAACAAATCCTCGGCACTCGTCCCGTTTCCAAGCTTTACTACTTCTGGTCTGAGCCCATCTAGCCGGATGCCGCGATCTTTATTTTTCCCAAAGACCATAGGCTTGCCGTGTTCGAGCAGCAACTGCGTATCCTGTTTGGAGTCCTTATCCTTAAGTTCATCCCAAACTCCATCATTATAAACATTGCAGTTTTGGAGTATTTCTATGAAGGTCCCACCCTTATGCGCGGCAGCGCTTTTCAACGTTTGCTGTTGGTGTTTGGCCTCTGTGTCGATGCTCCGTGCTATAAAAGTCGCCTCCGCCCCGATCGCCAACGATATCGGATTAAGCGGATGGTCAGTGGATCCCATAGGCGTAGATTTTGCAACCTTTCCGATTTCCGACGTGGGCGAATATTGGCCTTTCGTCAGTCCGTAAATCCTATTATTGAAGAGCATTATTTTTAGTTCGACATTTCGACGTAATGCATGAATGAGATGATTCCCACCTATACTCAACCCATCTCCATCTCCCGTTACCAACCAAATATGCAAATCCGGTCTCGATATTTTTAAGCCCGAGGCAATGGCGGGGGCCCGGCCATGAATTGTGTGAAACCCGTACGTGTTCATATAATAGGGGAATCGGCTGGAGCAGCCTATGCCCGATATAAAAACTGCTTTTTCCTTCGGTATACCTAATTCCGGGAAAATCTTTTGGACCTGCGCAAGGATTGCGTAATCTCCACATCCAGGGCACCAGCGTACATCCTGGTCCGAAACGAAATCTTTTCTCGTGAGTTTGGTTGCAGCATCCGTAGTCATGGTCTTTAGTCCTCCAACATACGAGCAATACGCGCGGCCACTTCAGAAACTTTGAAGGGTCTGCCCTGAATCTTGTTCAATCCGACAGCGTCAATCAAATATTCCGCCCTGATTAGTTTTAAGAGCTGTCCCATATTCATCTCCGGTACTAAAACCTTTTCATATTTTGCCAAAACAGAGCCCAGGTCATCGGGAAGCGGGTTAAGATAACGTAGATGAGCATGCGCTACTTTGTGACCCTTTTCTTGCGCGTCTCCAACGGCGGCTGCAATGGGGCCATACGTACTGCCCCATCCAATCACTAACAGTTTTCCTTCCTCCGGACCGTTCACTTGAGTTGGCGGAATGTCTTGGTTAATTCTCGCCACTTTCTGATGCCTAACCCGTACCATTTGCTCGTGGTTGGCGGGTGCATAACTGATATTTCCGGTGAGGTAATCCTTCTCGATACCACCGATCCTGTGTTCGAG
>CAZSWX010000237.1:3019-4328 GCA_964610865.1 uncultured Enterobacteriaceae bacterium | reverse complement strand
GACCCTGCAGATGACCCTGCAGATGACCCTGCAGATGACCCTGCAGATGACCCTGCAGATGACCCTGTTTTATCCGGCGTGTTAGAAAGCCCGCAAGACAACTCCTACCGTAGCGGAATCGGCGTCGTCTCCGGATGGCATTGTGACGCAGAAGTTGTGGAAGTGGTGATCGCCGGGACGACCGTTGAAACCGCCTACGGAACCGTCCGAGAAGACACACAGGATGTCTGTGGAGACACCGACAACGGATGGGGTGTACTCTACAACTGGAATCTCTTCGGTGACGGTCTTCACACGGTCGAGGCCTACGCCGATGGTGTGTTATTCGCTTCTGCCAATGTGAAAGTAACAACCTTTGGCCAGGAATTCATGTCCGGTGTGAGTGGCAATTTCACACTAGAAGATTTCCTCGCTCCTGGCGTCGATGCCGAAATCGAATGGCAACAGGCGAAACAAAACTTTCAGATTGTAAATCCTCTGATTGCCACGGCCGGTAGTACCAGTAATTTTGAAATCGGTCTCCTGGAGAATCCGCAGGATAGCGCAGGGCAAAGCGGCATTGGCATGCTCTCCGGCTGGATCTGCGACGCCGAGGAAGTAATAATCGAAATAGACGGCATTGCCATTGAAGCGGGGTACGGCACAGTCCGGGAAGACACGCTCGAGGCCTGTGGCGATATAGAAAACGGCTTCGGTGTCCTTTACAACTGGAACCGTTTCGAAGAAGGCACGCATACCGCAGTCGCCTATGTTGATGGCAAGGAGTTTGCGTCGACCAACTTCGTGACGACTCACCTGGGGTTGGAATTTGTGAAAGGAGCAGAGGGAATGTGGGAGCTCCCGAACTTTCCGACGCTGGGTACCACTACCCATGTCATGTGGGTCGAGGAGATCCAAAACCTCGTCATCTATGACGTGCAATAAATATCAACCTACTTTCCTGTGCCTCTAACAGGCTGCACGACGCCCGGGGTAATACCTCGGGCGTCGCTCTCTCCAACCTGTTCCTTAACTCTAACGGTAAACCCTCGGGTTGAATATAAATTCCTGAAATATTCGTTACTTACGAGATTAGTTGACATTCGGAATTTTATTTGGTATACTATGACCAACGTCGCAAATTTTGCGGCGTTTTTTTGTGCGAAACGCCAGAGTTCTCGATCTCTTCCACTCCTAATAATACGCCTAACAAAAGGTAGGAAGCGACCTATTTTACCACTAATAATATGTTTTGCGGCGTTACCAATTTAGGCACTCTCAATTACGGTTGATGCAAACCCAGCGTGTAGATTAAGGGTAAAAGCCCCGA
>CAZSWX010000237.1:0-3009 GCA_964610865.1 uncultured Enterobacteriaceae bacterium | reverse complement strand
TTCGGCGATTCGGGAATGCTTCCCAGACCACACTGTACCTCTAATTCGGAAGTCGTGCCGGCCGCACATAAAGCAGCTTTGTGCAACACTCTTTCAAAAATCCGTTAGCAAACCACTAGGAAATAGCTTGGCAGTTGACAGGGTCTCTAAGGGCGAAAGCCCCGAAGTTCTTAAACTTACGGGGCTTTCACAGGTTGCGGGGCTAGGATTTGAACCTAGGACCTCGAGGTTATGAGCCTCGCGAGCTACCGGACTGCTCCACCCCGCGCGGGACCAAAAATGCGAAACATTTTGGTACAAAACGTGTATAGCCTGGTTCCGATGAAGTCAAGACCGGCGGTGCGTTAAGACCCTAATTGCGCTGTATTTTCGACTAGACGTTTGATCTGTTTAATTTCTCTTGGAGCCAAAGGTCGATAGTGCCCGATTGGAATATCCAAAATGATAGGCCCATACTTCACACGTATCAGTTTTTCCACTCTGTTACCCAACGCTTGGAACATGCGGCGAATTTCCCTGTTACGGCCCTCCGTTAGACTGATTTCGACCCAGGTCTTTTTGGCCGTTGAACGCAGTATCTGAGCCTTTGCGGGGGCAGTTCGGTGGCCATCGTCCAGTCGTACACCACGCCGTAGTTCACTCAAAGTACGGTTCGTCACGGCCCCAGCTACCTTTGCTTGGTAGATGCGCGGGATTTGAAACCGCGGATGGAGAAGTCCTGCCGTTAATGCACCATCGTTGGTTAATAAAAGCAGGCCCGAGGATTCGTAGTCCAGTCTTCCTATAGGATAGATTCGATCCTGAATACCCGACAGGAGATCGCGCACGGTCCGACGGCCTTCCGGATCTTTCAAGGTGCTGACTACCCCGGGCGGCTTGTGCAGCACAAAATAAAGACGCTCCAGAAATTCTTCTACGAGGCGGCCATCACCTCAATCTGATCTTTCCGCGGATTAGCCGTTGCGCCCAGTCTCGTGACCGTTTGCCCATTCACTCGTACCCGTCCCTCTGTCATCAGGCGTTCGGCCTTGCGCCTCGACGAGACTCCCGCCTGACTCAATATCTTTTGCAATCTCAATTCTTGCGGCTTGTTCGGCATAAGGATTCGCGGTCGGCTCATGGATTTCCGGTAATGGTGGAAGATCCTTAATACTACCCAAATTAAAAATTTCAAGGAACTGTGTGCTCGTCCCGTATATCCAAGGACGACCAGGCACATCCTTCCTTCCCAGCACGTTAATAAGTTTTCTCGTCAGGAGCGAATTGAGAACCCCATCAACGTCTACTCCACGTACCGCCTCAATCTCGATCTTTGTCAGCGGCTGCCGATAGGCAATTATAGCAAGTGTCTCTAAGGCCGCACGACTCAACTTTACCGGTTTATCACGCCCTAGAGCTTTAACATATTCAGCATATTCTACGATCGTACGAATCTGGTAGCCTCCCGCTACCTCGATCAATCGAATACCTCGATTTGGCCCAGCATACTCAGCCCGAAGTATGTTTAATCCTTCCCTCAGTGCGTTTTTGCTTATTCCCACAATTTCCATCAACCGGCGCGCCGGTATAGGCGTTGCCCCCGAGTACAACAGGCTTTCCAAGACGGCCTTAACCCGATCTTTATTCATACGTGTTCCAATGCCTCTGGCAACGGTTCATCTGGACCTACTGCTAATGACGTGAGTATAGGTCCAAAAACGTTCTCCTGCCGGATCCGGATCATCCTATTCCGGACGAGTTCAAGTACGGCTAAAAAGGTCACCAAGACTTGCAGCCGCGTTGAATTCTGAGGGAACAGTTGATCGAATATCAACTCCCGTTTCTCCCGTAAGAGCTCGATGACGGCGCAAACTTGGTCGCGAAGGGAAATCTGCTCTAGTACAATCTCTTGCGCTCCTGCCGTATTTGTACGATCAATGACGTCGCGCAGGGCATCTAACAAATCACCTAGAGTTAAATCGTACTCTCGGGTGCTGGTAGATTTACTCGGATCGACTTCAGGTACCCGCGCAAAGACATCGCGATCGAGCATGTCCCGGGAATACAGGGTCGCCGCGGCCTCTTTGAAACGTTGATACTCCAATATTTGTCGGGCCAAGTCTGCCCGAGGGTCTCCATCGTCGTCCTCCTCAGTTACCTCTTCAGACGGTAACAACAGGCGGGATTTTAGGTGCAACAGTGTCGCTGCCATCACCAGGTATTCCCCGGCGACATCTAAATCAAGTTGCTTTAAAAGATCCAGATAAGACAGGTACTGATCCGTGATCTCAGCGATAGGAAGATCCGGTAGTTCGACTTCGTTCTTTTTTACAAGATGAAGCAGAAGATCTAACGGACCCTCGAAGACGTCAAGTTTGACTCGGTAAAACATGCAAAGACAATCGTCGGCTCTGAGTTCCTATTTATCGCCCGTTCTAAAAGACCGTGAACGCGGCTCAGCATTTCCGCCGCTTGCACAGGTCTTCCTCCATTCTACACACCAACAACATCCCTTACCTCCGCCATGGTTTGACGGGCGACCTGATGAGCCTGACGCTCTCCTTGCCGAAGCACGTCTCTCACATCGTCGCGATGACTCTCCCAGTCCCTTCGTTTCTCGCTGAATTCTGCAAGCTCGTCAAGCACGTGTTTGATCATTACCTTCTTACAATCTAGGCATCCAATCTCGGCCGTCGTGCAACCTGCAGTGACAAACTCCAGCTCCTCATCCGTACAATACAGTCGGTGTAGATTAAAAGCCGGACAGTCCTTCGGGTCGCCCGGGTCCTTCCGTCGAGCCCGGCGTGGATCCGTCATCATCCGAGACAAATTCTTATCAACTTCTTCCGGCGCATCTGACAAGACCACGGCATTCCCGTAACTTTTACTCATCTTCCGTCCGTCCACTCCGGGAATTTTAGGGATTTCTGTTAGGAGAGCTTTAGCCTCAGGGAAGACGCTCGCCCCATACATCGTGTTAAACCGGCGCGCTATGTCGCGAGTAAGTTCAATATGAGGAACCTGATCGAT
>CAZSWX010000236.1:0-4343 GCA_964610865.1 uncultured Enterobacteriaceae bacterium | reverse complement strand
TTACTGCATCGGCTATTCGGGATGGTTCGGTTCCCGTTTCGGCTCTTGAAGAAGTGATGGGAAGAAGCGCAGATGCGGACAGGGCGCTCGCATGGTTATTGGGCAGTGCCGCATCGACCGCGTTTGGCGAGTTTTTAGTCAAGTGGGAAGTCAAGGCAAAAGAGAAGCGTTTACGCAAAGAAATTAATCGGTCTCTTTACAGGCTGGCCCAGCGCGGCATCAAGACGGAACGTTCCCAAAAATCCCGGACCAAAAAAATATTGGCGCCAATCGAACCAGAGGGCTATCTTTCTCCTATGGATGGAAAGGGTGACCGGTTAGTATGGTTGACCAAACCGCGAGTGGGAGGTGGATTGCAATTCCTGTCCTCTCTAGTGAACGAGCCTCTGGGTATGCGCTACATAGAAGGCACGGAAGTTACACGTAAGGTCCTGCGACAAGCGCGTAGGGACCTCAGCGAAAATAATAAGATCTCGATGATTGAAGCCGACTGGCGCTACTGTGATTTTATCATGCATGAGGGGTACGAACGTAGTCGGGCCGAAGGTAAAACTGAAGTGGACTCTTACTTGGCCGCCCGCTCTCATGTAGTGACAACTGCACCGACTGCTACTCGAGTGCCTTTACCCGAAGGGATGGAGATTGATTCCAACGCGTCGAAGGAGGCCGATTTGGCTGACTCCTTGCTGTTAACTGAGGAGCCAGAAATTCAGCGTTGGCTTTTTGATGCAGAGCAGGCAAAGCCCTATTTGGAAAAAATTAGCAGTGCCCAGGATAGTCCTCTCGTTCTTAACCAGCACCAGAAACAAGAGCGAGTGAACGAGGTAATTAGAGATGCGGTGGTGGAGCTATTTTCTGGGCCAAGTGGGGAATCCTATTCGAGAAGGTTCGAAGAGACGGCTATGTATTTTGCTGCTACTGCTAGACCGGAATCAGCTCGAAGAGCTCTAACTGTGTCTTTGGCTCTACGTTCAGAAGGGGGCAACGGCGGCGACATACCGCTTTGTGAAGGTTTAGTGCGGCAGAGTATCAGCCTGCACTACAAAGAGGAAAAGCAGCAAGAGCAGGAAGAGGCAAAAGGGTCGTTGATTATGAAACCTGCTGATTTTGCTGCGCAAGGCGCACGCGGTCGAGGCTCCTGACACTTAGGTAGTGACGAAATATTGTGCTGATCGACCTTTGCCGCGGATGTGGGAGAGTAAATCAAGCACTAGCAATTATGTGCGCCCCGACTTGTTACGCCTCTACAGGGGCTTCCGTGATAGAGTTTTAAGATCTGAGTTGACAATGACGAATGGCCGCTATAGGCGTGAGGCGAGATTCGGCGAAAAAGAAAAAACAGGAGGATAAAATGGCGAGCGAGCAATTAGAACAGACATTGGCGATGTTCAAGGAAATGGGCGCGAAGATGGCCGAAGCCAAAGATATGGATGCAATGCGCGCAGTTATGGTGGACGCTCAGGCACCAGCAGGAGTTACATGCACGGCAGTTGACGCGGGTGGCGTGTCGGCCGAGTGGAGCGTTGCAGACACGGCTGCAGATGACAAAGCGATTTTGTATGTCCATGGTGGTGGCTTTGTAATGGGATCGGCTGGATCGCATAGGGATCTGACTGGCCGGTTATCAAAGGCGTCGGGGGCCCGTGTGCTTTCCCTCAATTACAGGTTGGCTCCCGAACATCCATTCCCGGCGCAGATTGACGATTCGGTAGCAGCCTACAGTTGGCTCCTTGATGAAGGTTACAAACCAGCCAACATTGCTATAGCCGGAGACTCGGCCGGCGGCGGCCTGGCATTTTCTGCACTACTCGCGATTAGAGATTCGGGCAAACCTCTTCCCGCAGCGGGTGTAGGTATTTCCCCATGGGTTGATATGGAGGGTAAGGGAGACTCCATGAGCACGCGCGCAGCCGTAGATCCGGTTGTTCAAAAAGAGGGGTTGTTGGGAATGGCGAAACTCTATTTAGGTGACGCGGAGCGGACGAATCCACTAGCGGCCCCGCTGCATGCGAATCTCGAAGGATTGCCGCCTTTGCTGATTCACGTTGGCGATTCTGAAACGTTGTTAGATGACGCTAACAGGATCGCGGCAAAGGCGAAGAACGCCGGCGTAGATGTAACCCTCAAGGTCTGGGACGAGATGCCACATGTGTGGCATTTGTTTGCCCCTATTCTTCCAGAAGGGCAACAGGCGATTGAAGAGATAGGTTCTTTTTTTCAGGCGCGCACGCAATAAACCTCTTTCCTAGTAGACGATGGTGGGCGGATAGTATGGTCCGCCCACCGGTTGAAATATGGCGTGGGAACTTCATTTGAGTGTGGCGGATCAGTCGCCCGTGCGACAAGGGGAAACGGCTGCCCAGGCATTGCGGGAAACTGTAAAGCTTGCGGAGGCCGTGGAGAGCTTCGGCTACGAACGCTACTGGGTTGCAGAACATCATAACCTCCCGGGGTTTGCCGGCACGAGCCCGGAAATAGTGATTGGTCAAATCGCTTCTCGAACAAGAACGATAAGAGTGGGCAGTGGTGGGGTTATGTTGTCTCATTACAGCTCGTTGAAAGTCGCAGAGACATTTCGCGTGCTAGAGTCTTTCCACCCGGGACGGATTGATCTAGGACTGGGCCGTGCGCCGGGCAGCGACCAAAGAACGGCCGTAGCGCTTGCATTTCCAGGCCAACCCAATGATATTCGACACTATCCCGAGCAAGTAGATGATTTAATCGCATATATTTCTGATCAAATCCCGTCGTCTCACCGCTTCTCCGGTGTTCATGCCGGACCGACCGAAGGAACATGTCCAGAAGTTTGGCTTCTGGGATCAGGTATAGATTCGGCTCATATTGCGGCGGAACGGGGTCTGCCGTTCAGCTATGCCCATTTCTTCGGTATGGGCGTTGAGCACGGACCATCCATAGTCGATAGCTATCGTCGAAATTTCCGCGAATCACAATTTCTGAGCGAACCATAAGTACAGGTTGTGGTTCAAGCCTTATGCGCGGACACCAACGAGGAGGCACGCCACCTCGCCGCGAGCAGGAATATGGTGAGGCTCAATATCGTACGGGGCCGTCGTTCCGGGATGGTGACACCAGAAGAAGCCTTAGATTATCCGTACTCCGCAGAAGAAATTGCTTACCTTGAACAGTATGGCCGATCGAATGTTGATGGTGACCCGGGTCAAGTTAAGGAGCGTCTGGGTGTGCTCGCCGAGGCTTTTCAAACCGATTGTTTTGGCATTGTGACCATATGCCATGATTTCTCAAAACGGGTACGGTCCTATGAGTTGATAGCGAAAGCTTGTGGTTTGGCGGGCGGTGAGGATGAGCGGTCGTCGCCTGCTGCGTCTTAGAAACGTCGAATAAAGTCTTCTCCTTCTGGCCCGGTTCACCAGTTTTTTTACCTTCATGGCGGAATTAGCTCTAGCTACTGCGCCATTTGTATTCCTAAGCAATCGAAACGGACACGAAATAGGATAATCGCCTGGCATAGGATTTTGGTCACTTCACCAGTTGGGATTACTTCATAACCTTTTGTATATTCTTGACCGGCGGCCAAATAATGGTGTGAGCGAGAGCCCGAATCTGCCGAATAGCATCGGATGGACGCAAATCACAGTCGTGATATGATGTAGAAATGGGCAGGGAGCGTCGAAACAAAAAATTGGTCAAAACACCCGTTCCTTCGGAGAAGCCGGCGGCAAAGAAGGCCCGACTTCAGCAAGCGGCGTCGAAGAAGGCTACCGTGAAGAAGCCGGCGGCAAAGAAGGCCCGACTTCAGCAAGCGGCGTCGAAGAAGGCTACCGTGAAGAAGCCGGCGGCTAACAAGAAGTCGAAGACCCGAGGGAAATTGAAGCCAAAACAGTGGATTGAGGCATTTGTGCGAGGGATAGTTGTGCTACAGCTGCAGGACTTTTTCCGCTGGTGTTGGAAGAATCTGGAGCGAAAGCAGGAACGTGAAACTGTGGCGGCGCTATATAGGGAGATTTTCTTTCCTTTTGAGTCGATGCCAGAACATGAAAGGCTTCCTATTTGGAAGCATGCGAAGGCAGTACGCCACGTCGGAAGCATAACCGCAAAAAGCGCGACCTTGGTCCAAAGAATTGCTGTTCGCTGGGCGGAAGACACCGGCCATGATCTAGAGAACGTAAGCTAATTCCAGCAACAACGCGCGAAATTGCAGGTTAACAATTTGCGTTACTCTCGTCCCTGTGTCTCCGCGAGAACGTATCTTCCGTCCCGTTTTTCGACCCATTGGCCACGACCAGTCGTCTGCCCGTCCGTGTCTAGTCGGGTTCGTATGACCTCGAGTTCCTCTTCCATGGGCGGTTCGAGCGTTTCAATCT
>CAZSWX010000235.1:0-4401 GCA_964610865.1 uncultured Enterobacteriaceae bacterium | reverse complement strand
CTACTGGCCTTTCTTTGTTGTATGTTAAAAAAGAACCATCTACTCCGCTTACATCTAGTCCAGCAGATGCAGCAACTGCAGCTGGGGCGCATGCGTCCCATTCGTACAGACCTGAGGGGTGTACATAAATATCAGCAGTTCCACCTACAACAGCCATAGCCTTAACTCCCGCTGAACCGACTGAACGAACTACTCCTCCTATAGAGGCTGCAACCGCTTCCGCTTCACCCCACTGAGAGCGGCTAGTTATCACAACGGGAGGATTATTGACAGAATCATGCTTTGTCGGAGTTTGAAGTGTCCCGTAAAGAGTTCCTATAGCCGGCAAATTAACTGCCCCAGCTAAAGGTTGACCTTCTGACACTAAAGCGACATGAACTGCCCATTCGATACTTCCCATACGTCCATAATCTTGTGTGCCGTCAAGAGGATCAACGATCCATACTCTTTCGGCGTCTAAACGAGCCTTATCATCCCGTCCTTCTTCTGATAACAAAAAATCTTCAGGACATAACTCATTCAACCTTTTACTTATGTGCAAGTGTGCTTCGCGGTCGGCTATCATCTGCAGCTGATAGCCAGAAACTCCTTTATCCAGGGCTTTTTCACGCAACTCTAAAAGAAGCTCACCAGCTTCGCGTGCTAAAAGACCTGCTATTTCGTGGTCGTTCATAACTGACTGACCCTAGTCGCAAAAAAGAGAGAAACACATCTTTAGGGTTTTAAGCGCTACCTTTATTACAAGTCATTTAGAAAAATTTTAATTGAGGGGTTCAAGAATGGCATTTGGGAGAATTACAGGCTGGGCTATAGATCTTCCCGAGAGAATTCTTACAAATGATGAACTGTCCCAAATGGTTGACACTTCGGATGAATGGATCAAGGAAAGAAGTGGAATTTCCTCTCGACATATTGATGGAAAAGTAAGCGAAATGTCTACTAATGCTGGTAAAGCAGCATTAGAAAAAGCTGGGGTTAAACCCGAGGAGATAGACCTATTTATCCTTGCCACCACAACCGCTGACAAGGTCGTGCCTGCCACTTCCACTATTGTGCAAAATAATCTTGGTTTATCCTGCGGCGCTTTCGACCTAAATGCTGCATGCTCAGGCTTTGTTTATGGACTTGTTACTGCAATGCAATTTGCCGATAGTGGAATGGAAAAAATTCTGCTAATTGGAAGTGATTCTCTCAGCACATTCACAGATTGGGAAGACAGAACAACCTGTGTTCTATTCGGTGACGGTGCAGGAGCAGTTGTTATCGAAAGAACTTCAGAACAACCATGTTTTCTCGGATGGGACCTCATGTCGGATGGTTCCGCAGCGGACCTTCTCTATTGTGAACATGGCGGAAAAATTGTCATGCACGGACAAGAAGTTTTCCGACGTGCCGTTATTGCTATGGAAAATGCCGCAAACACTGCAATGAAAAAAGCCGGAGTGACAAGTGATGATATTTCACTTGTTGTTCCCCACCAAGCAAATGTTCGCATCATCGACGCTGCTATGAAACGCCTCGGGATCGCGAATGAAAAAGCAGCCTTAGTAATGGATAAAACAGGCAATACCTCTGCTGCTTCTATTCCTTTAGCTCTTATAGATTCAATCGACTCAGGTCGAGTTAAGCAAGATGACTTATTGCTTCTCGTCGGATTTGGTGCGGGAATGACTTCAGCCGCTGCAGTTGTCAGGTGGAATTCTGAGGGTAATTAACCCTACTGCTACTTCTGTGGCTTTCTAGGATGTAGTCTCACTCATGTGCTGACCGCTTCTGGATTGACTAAATCTTTTGGACCGAGAACACTTTTCAAAAATGTTTCTCTTCAACTAGGATCCAGCCGTCGCATAGCACTCATTGGTAGCAACGGAACTGGAAAAACGACTTTATTAGAGATATTGACCGGTATCCAAGAAGCCGACGAAGGAGAGATTCATAAACCACAAGACATGAACATTGGCTACCTCCCACAGGAGCTTCAGGCGAGTAAAGGTAAAAACGTTTTGCAGGAAGTTCTTTCAGGAGCGGAAGATATTAATAAATTAGCAACACGGTTAAAAAAATTAAGCTCCGAACTTGAAAAAGCGAACAGTGAACACAAATCAGAACTTATTTCCGAATTCGGGGAAGCGCAATCAAGATTTGAGCAAATTGGCGGGTATGCAATTGAAGCTGAAGCACATCGCCTTCTGTCTGGATTAGGTTTTGAAACTAGTGACCATGACCGCGATATAGGTGAGCTTTCAGGGGGTTGGCAAATGCGGGTCGCTCTGGCCCGTCTTCTATTGTCTAAGCCGGATCTTTTAGTTCTTGATGAACCAACCAATCATTTAGATGTGGACAGTGTGACTTGGTTAGAAACCTACTTAGGAAAATGGAACAACGGGCTTTTATTCGTTAGCCATGATCGCGACTTTATAGATGGAATAGCAAACCGGATTATTGAGATTTCCGCAGGTCGCGCAACAGAATACGCTGGAAGTTTCGGTGAGTTTGTTGTGGCAAGAGAAGAACGTATCGAGTATCAGAAATCTTTAGCTTCTCAACAGGAAAAAGAAATAGCTGGTACTGAAAAATTTATTGAACGCTTTCGATATAAGGCGTCAAAAGCTAAACAAGTTCAAAGTCGAGTGAAAGCTTTAGAAAAACTCGAAAAAATTGAAATTGAAACTAAAGAAGACGCTAAAACCAAGTTTCATTTCCCAGAACCACGTCGCTCTTCGCGGATTGTTGTTGAATTTGAAGAAGTACAAGCCGGCTATGAAGACCAGATGATTCTAGAAAATCTGTCTTTTACGATCGAAAGAGGCAAAACAGTCGCTGTCGTCGGGCCCAATGGTGCTGGCAAAACTACTTTAGTCAAACTCATTACAGGAGATCTTAAACCAACTAATGGGAATATTTTTCGCGGCAAAAATATTGATATGTCTTGGTTTGATCAATTACAAGCTGAGATACTTGATCCTAAAAAAACTGTCTTAGAGGAACTGCGAACAGTTCCACAAGTTGAAGAGACAGGTAGAAATCTTCGGACATATCTTGCTTCTTTTGGCTTCAGGGGGGACTCAGTCGACTCACTAGTTTCTAACCTTTCAGGTGGTGAACAGACCCGTTTAGCTATCGCTAAGGCTCTTTGCATGCCCGTAAATTTACTCATTCTTGATGAGCCGACTAATCATCTTGACCTGCCAAGTTGCGACGTGCTCGAAGATGCCATAAGCGCTTACCCGGGAACTGTGATACTGATTACACACGATCGACACCTCATAAGGTCCGTTGCAGATGATTTACTCGAAGTGCGCGCATCGAAAGCCGTGTTGCATACCGGCGTGCCTGATCGAATCTTGAATCCATCTTCGAATGAAACAAAAACGAATACTTTGAAACAGAACCCTGGGAGAAATAAAAAACATTCAAAAAAAGCCGATGGAGGAATTCGTGAGATAAACCGTGAACTCACAAAAATTGAAAAGAAATGGGAAAAAGCAGAGGCCCATTTGTTAGAGATAAAAGAAAAACTCAACGATCCTGAACTCTTTAAAAATCCAAAAGAAGCTGAAGCTTTAGTAATAGAGCAAGAAACTGCGCGAGACAATGCTTCTGAACTAATGCGTCTCTGGGAATCACTTGAGGAAGAGCTCAGAATTCAGGA
Source organism: uncultured Enterobacteriaceae bacterium (assembly GCA_964610865.1). Classification (GTDB taxonomy): domain Bacteria; phylum Desulfobacterota; class Binatia; order Bin18; family Bin18; genus Bin18. The sequence continues at coordinate 749 of CAZSWX010000235.1, read as the reverse complement.
AGAAAACAATTAATCCCTGTTATTAGAGTTTTAACCTAAACAAGCAATGTTGTAGATACGGTCTTGGGTGTGAAGATACTAGTTACCAATGATGATGGGATTGATTCGGTAGGGCTTCACGTCTTAGCTCGTTCTTTGATTGATCTCGGTGAAGTAACAATTGCTGCCCCTGACCAAGAGTACTCAGGTGCTGGAGCAGCTATAGGGGCACTTCATATTTCCAGACCAGAAGTTCATCAAGTCAATATTGACAAAATTGAAAAGTCTTGGTCTGTAAGCGGACCACCTGCTCTTTGCGTCATGTACGCAACGCGGGGAGTTTTAGAAGATTCCTTTGACCTTGTGGTTTCAGGCATTAATCCCGGCAGCAATGTTGGAAATTCTATATACCACTCCGGAACCATCGGTGCCGCTTTCACTGCTAGAAACGCTGGAATAACTGGTGTAGCTGTAAGTCAAGCTGTTACAGGCTGGGGAATTGAAGGACAAGGCATTGAAGAGGTTCTAAAAAATCAGATCTGGGAAACTGCTGCTGAAGTTGCCAGAACAGCTGTGAGTGCAATTATTTCCGACCCTCCAAAAGAACCAGCTGTTTTAAATATCAATGTCCCAAATAAACCATTGGGTGAATTAAAAGGGTGGCGTTACACAGAAGTAGCGAAAAATTCAACTCGTTCAATGAAAGGAGCTAAATTGGCGCCAAAGCCTGGGCACGAAAACTCATACAGAGTTGAAATGTCTTGGGGTGA
>CAZSWX010000234.1:0-4405 GCA_964610865.1 uncultured Enterobacteriaceae bacterium | reverse complement strand
TATCACGTTCTGGACCCTGGAGAGGGTGAACTTGCTTGCGGATATAGCGGAAAAGGCCGCCTTCCCGAACCAATGCTCATCGTCGACTCTGCCAACGCCGTGCTCTGTACCAAGGACCTGAGTGGCGAGCGTATTATCGTCACTGCAGGTCCCAACTGCGAACCCATTGATCCCGTACGTTTCATCTCCAACAGATCAACTGGTAAAATGGGCTACGCAATGGCAAGAGCCGGTCAACAAAGGGGTGCCAATGTAACCCTCATAACTGGCCCGACCCGGCTATCAACGCCCTCTGGTGTTCAAGCCATACCTGTCCGCACGGCAATCGAAATGGAAAATGCGGTCAAGGCGGAGTACGACAAAGCAACTATGGTGATTTCGGCCGCCGCAATTGCCGACTACCGCCCCGCGGAAACGGCGGAACACAAATTGAAAAAAGGACCCGGCGACATGCACCTCTCGTTATCTCGAAATCCCGACATTTTGGCGGGATTGGGGAAAAACAAGGGATCGCGACTCTTGGTGGGCTTCGCAACTGAAACTGAAAATTTATTAAAAAATGCCGAGCGCAAGTTAAAGAGCAAAAATCTCGACCTCATAATAGCCAATGACGTAACACAAAAAGGTGCCGGTTTCGCCACCGATACTAACATTGTTACGTTGCTAGATGGATTTGCGAAGCCTAAAACCCTCCCCTTAATGTCAAAGGACGACGTCGCACATTTGGTGTACGATCGTCTGGTGCTCATGAGACAATCCCAGCAAGCCTAAATCCAGGACCGGTTGTCTTCACATCTATGGGCATCCCGACTGAACCTTCGAAAGTCAAACTTATAACGGGCCTCCTCGCAAAAGACACCGACCTCCTGTCGGAGGTCGTTTCCCTGCTGGAGGTAGAAAATGGACATGTAGATTTTGCGACCGACCCGCAACGATGGCAGGTTACCCAATATTATCAAAAAGAGATGGGAAAGAACCTGTTTCGACAGTTCATTTCTTTCGAGGAATTGGTGGGGCCCGACACAATCGTCCACTTCAAACGGAAAACAAACCGAACGGAGTTGGCTTTTTCGAGCGAACGAATAGGCTCCCCAGGGAGGAGCGTCAACATCGACCCCGGCTATATAGACACTGGAAAACTGGTATTAGCCTCAACAAAGGCACAAGCGCACCGCATATATATCGGTCAAGGCGTGTACGCTGAAGTGACTCTCCTTTACCACCACGGGGCCTATCATCCCTTTATTTATACATATGAAGATTACCGCAGTCAGTATACCAACAGCTTCCTTATCCAAGTAAGAAAGAAGTTCCTCCAGCAGAAACGTAACTCCAAGGTCTAGTCGGCCGACTTTTCTTGAGCGACACCTTCATGGGCTACTGGAGCTCGCAGGAGGTTCGCAAGCGCCGCGGGTAAGGGTTGGACACGCCCACGCTCGTTCACACAGGCATGCAAGGTTTTTCCATCTGCTATTAAGTTATCGTCCGACGTACGAACTATACGGTACGTGAAGGAAACACTTGCCCTCCCTACTTTGTCTAATGTCGTCGTGACACACAGGGCGTTACCAAAAAAAGAGGGCGACCGGTACCGACAGTTCACTTCCCTCACGGGAAAATGGATGCCCCTCGCCTCCAAATCTGGATACGGTTGTCCTAAAGCGCGTAACCACTCTACTCTGCCCTCTTCAAACCATATTAGGTAAGCAGAGTGGTGCACTACTCCAGCTTTGTCGGTTTCTGCGTAACGCACTCGGAAGCAGTGCTTACTAGATTGCCGCACTAGTACTGACTTTCATTGGGGATCACACCAAGTCGCTAATTCTCCAGCAAGAAGCATTGGCCGTCTACTTGCCCTGCCATTTCGGTTTCCGTTTCTCGGCAAAGGCACGCGGCCCCTCTACTACATCTTCCGAGTTCATCATCTTTTTGAGCGCCGGATACGATTTAGAGAAGGCTTCATCCAACGTCAGGCCCGACCCCATCATTGCACACTGTTTCGTCGCCCGCACCGACAACGGTGCGCATTCCTGGATCTCGTCCGTCCATCTCTCGACCGTTGTTTTCAGTTGCGACAGTGACACCACTTCGTTAACTATTCCCCATCGATGTCCCTCTTCGGCACTCATATGCCTGCCTGTCAACATGTAGCCTAGTGCGATTTTCAGCGGCATTTGCCTCGGTAGGCGGTGTACACCTCCCGCGGCCGCAGCAAGACCTACTTTTGGTTCGGGCAATCCTAATTTTGCGTGATCTGCCGCGACTATGATGTCACACGCTAGAGCCATTTCGAAACCGCCGCCCAGAGCAAACCCGTTAACCGCTGCTATTGTGGGCTTCCATATGTCGGTCCTGTCGGTCAGCCCTCCAAACCCGCCTTTGACGCGCTTCTTGGGAAAACCATGCTCTGCCGTGTATTTCAAATCGTTACCGGCGGAAAAAGCCTTTTCCCCGCTCCCAGTTAATACAATAACCCACGTATTATCGTCCTCAAGTGCGTCATCCCAGATTAGAGAGAGTTCTTCTGCTGCGGGCGGATGAACAGCATTCATCCGCTCGGGCCGGTTTATAGTTATGGTCGCGACATGACCGTTCTTTTCGTATTCCGCGTAGTCGTATGACATCTTCCCCCCTTAAATTTTCTCGTGATGAATTTCTTCGTTAGCCGCCTGGTGTCAGACCACGCTAAAGAAACGGATTGGATACTACCGGTCTGACATGTTAAAAGCAACAAAATGTCAATTAGTAATAGACCACTGTCCGACCAAGTCGCTTTGATAACCGGCGCGGGGCGAGGCATCGGTCGCGCGACGGCGCTAAAATTTGCCCGGGCCGGGACTAAAACCGTAGTAACAGCACGGACAGAAAACGAAATTCATGAGACTGCCCAAATCGTTAGAGACTTAGGTGGCAGGGCCCTCGCGATTCGGGGCGACCTAACGGTGACCTCGCACATCGACAACATCGTCGATGAAACCATTTCCCAATACGGACACATCGATATCCTTGTGAATAACGCGGGTGTTGGACAACCGCGAACATCTATTCTCAAATCGCGCCTAAGCGACTGGACGACGACTTTTCAAGTTAACTTGTTAGCGGTTATGTCCCTATGTAAAAAAGTTCTCCCCCCCATGATCGCAAACGGGCGAGGAACAATTATCATGATGGGATCCACGTCAGGGCTAAACGCCCGCGCGGGAGAGGCGGCATACGCCGCGAGCAAGTTCGGGCTCCGTGGATTCACCCAATCGCTCTTCGATGAAGTACGGAACCATGGCATCAAAGTGACTCTAGTATGTCCGAGCTACGTAGATACTCAACTAATACCAAAGAACAAAAAAGTAGATCGGGCAAAATTTTTGCGGAGCGAACATATTGCGGAAGTCGTGTTGAATGTCGCAGCGACCCCGCCCACCTGCTGCCCGACCGAGGTAGTGCTAGAGCCTCAAGTCGAGCCATACAAAAGCGATCTTAGATGAAAGACATCCATACCGACGTTCGCGCGTCCCCGATTAGCGCCCGGTCCGAGACCCATTATATACAACTACTTACGTTATGCAGCTGTTTCAATTTGCTGCGGGAACTTTGGAAACACTATGTTCCTGGGTTAATCATCACAACCAGGCCTTTATTCCTGCAGGAACCTTAAATTGAAACGAATCAAGTGCGCCTTCGACATTCTGTAGCCTGACGGGAGAAAGTTCGATCATATGAACCTCAAGAATAAAGTTGCCTTAGTCACTGGAGGCGCGGCGCGGTTGGGAAAGAGCATCTCGGAGTCGCTCAGTGCAAAGGGCTGTAAGGTCATAGTCCACTATAATAATTCGAGGACCCAGGCACTCCGAACAATCGAAAGTCTAAGGAGACGAGGCGCCGAAGGCATTATTGTAAAAGCCGACATTACAGTCGATGCTGATGTGGACTGGCTCTTGGCCTGTTCGAAGAAAAAATACGGACACATCGACGTACTCGTAAACAATGCCGGACTTTTCTTTAGAACACCAATCGATTCTCTCCGATATGAGGATTGGCGACAAACGCTCGATGTCAACGTCAATGGCACCTCCCGTTGCGCGCGAAAAATCGGTCTACACATGCGTGACCGTGGAAAGGGGCACATAATCAATATCGCCGACGTTGCTGGCCAAACACCGTGGCGCGACTATATCCCCTATTCCGTTTCCAAGGCCTGCATTCTCGCAATGAACCAAGGACTCGCATTGGAACTAGCGCCTCACGTTATGGTTAACGCCGTCGTGCCTGGCCCAATGCTATTTGGACCAGGCGTCGGAGAAGAAGTAAAGAACACAGAAATTGCAAGAACACTCCTCAAACGTCGCGGTCGCCCACAAGATGTAGCGGACCTTGTCGTTTTTATTGCCGAATCCACTTTTAGTACCGG